>JASLRP010000105.1 GCA_030743915.1 SAR202 cluster bacterium
GATTGTCGCCGCGATTTTCGGTTGGATGCCCAGAGCCTCGGAAACCTTGTGCGCCCACAGTCCCTGAAATCCCGAAGGAGGGTACTTGCACAGCACCGCGTCCACCGAATCCTTTTGAAGTCCAGCGTCTGCCAGCGCCAACTGCGCCGCCTCGACGGTAAAGGCCAGCGCGGATACACCAGGAACCTTCCCGAATCTGGTGGTCGCCGCGCCAACGATGGCGTGTTTGTCTTTTAGGCTCATGGTTCTCTCCCGGGTTGCGTATTGGGACACGCAATGCTCAAAATCGTCTGTCCACCGGTTTCAATGGAGCAGTGTTCTGCTCCCTCAATCTGGCGATTTCAGTTGGCTCAAGACACAGAAGCTCCGCGAGCGCCCAATCGGAATGCTCGGCGAACATCGGGGCCGGGGACCCCATCCTGCGCTCTGATCTGGACAACCTGAAAGGTAGTCCCGGATGGTGGTTTGTTCCTGCGTCCTGATGGTCGGTCTCGTCGATGAATTTTCGGTCCTTGAAATGCGGGTCGCTCAGAACGTCCGGAGATTTTAAGACGGCGCCGGCTTTGACTCCGTGTTTTTGAAGGTGAGTCATGACCTGGTATTTCGATTGGTTTTTGGTCCACTGGCCAATTCTAGAATCCAACTCGTCCTGATTCTCGACCCGACCTTGCGCGTTGGAGAATCGATCATCGTCGCTCCATGCAGGACTTCCGATGGTTTTACGGAACTGGCGCCATTCCTCGTCGCTCTCCACGGCGATTACGACCCACTCGTCGTCGCCGCTGCAAGGATAGATGTTATGCGGCGCGGCGTCACGATGCCGACTGCCCATGCGCTCAGGGGCTTCTCCGGAAAGCTGGTAGCCCAGAAACTGTTCTCCGATGACGGCCATCGTCACCTCTCGAAGAACTATCTCCATGCGCTGACCCTTCCCTGTTCGCCGCCTCTGACTCAATGCGGCCATGATTCCCGTAGATACGTGAAAGGCCGAGTTGTGGTCAGCATAGTAATTCCCTGGTTTGTGGGGCGGCCCGCTCTGGTAGCCTGTGATGTCCGACAGGCCGCCGAGAGCGTCGGTCCCGGGGCCAAAGGAGATATAACTGCTCCACGGGCCTGCGCCGCCCAGGGCTGGCATGGACACCATGACCAGATCAGGACGTTCCTTCACCAGCGAATCATAAGACAACCCCAAGTTGCCCATGACACGGGGACTGTAGTTCTCGATCACGACATCGCTGACACTGATAATCTCGCGGAGCAGGTTTCTGCCATCCTCCTGCGCCAGGTCGATGGCGATGCTCTGTTTGCCCCGGTTCACCTCGTTGAAGGACGCAACTTTGTTGTAGGGTCGAGCCTCGCCGGGAACGTCGGTGTGCATGGCGATGTTGCCAATGGCCCGGCCCCACGGGACTTCGATCTTGATGACTTCGGCTCCAAGCTGCGCCAGGACTCTCGTGGACACCGGCCCGGCGATTACGTTTGTCAGGTCAACAATCCTGATTCCTGTGAGTGGATGTTTTCTGTTATTGATATCTGGCATCTAAATGACGTTCGCTTCTTTCAAACGTTCGATATCATTGTCTGAGTATCCCAATTGTCCGGTCAGGATCTCGCGGGTGTGTTCTCCCAACAACGGAGCGCGGACGGCCTGCCACGGACTCTCGGGCAAGCGGAATGGGGATGTCAGGTACTTCAACGCTCCCGCCTCTGGATGCTCCACATCGACGAAGAAACCTCGAGCCGTGTTCTGCGGGTCCTCCAGCACTTCGGGTACCGACTGCACCATCGTGAAAGGCACTCGAATCTCCTGGGCCAGAGTCTGAATCTCTTCACGGGTGTGGTCTTTCAGCCATTCGGTCAACGAAGCGTCGATCTCGTCTGCGTGGCCTCGCATCGCCGACAGCACTTCGACGGACTCCATGCGTTCGTCGCCGGTGAGCATGGCAATGCCTTCGGGGTTGGAGGGCGAGTAGTGGACATGCACCCAGCCGTCCTTGCACGGGAGCAACGTCGATGGGTAGGCGCCGTGAGGCTCTCGCTGAACAAGCCGGGTCCCGGCCCGCTTGGGAACGACTCCTCGGTTTTCGTATGCCGAATAATACCCCACACCGTCGAATGTGGCGTTTAGAGACTCGATTGCCGAAACATCGATGTGCTGGCCTTCGCCGGTGAAGTCGCGATGGGTCAACGCCGCCAAGATGGACAGGGCGCCAGCAACGCCTGCCTGATACTCCGATTGTGAGCCTCCCGCCTTGAGAGGCTCGCGGTCCTCATCGCCTGTCAGGTACATGTACCCGCTCATCGCATAGGCCACAAGATCGGAGCCTTCGTAATCTCGATATGCCCCTGTCGCTCCAAAGTAGGATATAGACGCCATCACAAGCGCTGGATTCAACTTTCCGAGTTCGGAGTATCCAAGGCCCAGAGCGTCCATGCTTCCTGGTTTGAAATTCTCCACCAACACGTCGGACTTGCCGACCAGTTCTCTGAGGATCTTCCCGCCTTCGTCAGACTCCAAATTCAAAGTCAGGCTCTGTTTGCCCGCGTTGAGATAGAGAAACGGGGCGCTGGTCTCGATGCCGGGAGAGCCATTATGAAACGGCCCCATGCCGCGAGTCGAGTCACCTGAGTTGGGAGTCTCGATCTTGATGACATCGGCGCCCAGGTCTCGAAGCGTCTTTGAGCAGTAACTGCCGGACATTCCGTCGCTCAGGTCAAGCACGGATACTCCGGACAGAGCGGTGTCGGTCAAAGTATAGAACCCTCCAAAAGAAATCAGGCAACCAGAACCATAGGGGTTGAGAGTTCAGTCGTCAAGATGGAGGGATGAATTCCTGAGTTGACGAAGATTCATCTACAATTCTCCCAGGTTGACCTCAACCACTGCCATCCCAAGTGAAGGAACCGACACGTTCATGCCTCCGTCTGCGCCAACCGAAGCGATCCCAGACTCGGGTTTCACAACATCCTGATCTTCCCAAGTGTTGTGGGCTTTGGGGTCGTTGCCGGTGAGAATGATCGGCGACTCAACCTGCTCGATTCGTCGGTCTGCCAAATACACCTCGACATCCAAGTCGTCAGTCATGCTCCGATTCACGAGAAACACGACCGCTGTGTCACCATCAATACAGGCTGACACGTCCAGCATAGGCACATCGCCACGAATTCCGGCGGTGTAGGTCGGGCTGTCCACCACCGGGATCAACGAGACTCCTTTCGCCCGCTCCGCAAACATCTGGAAAGGGTAGAACGTGCTCTGAATCAACAGGCCGCCGGAGCTGGTCAAAATCGGCGCGATGACGTTCACTATCTGGGCCA
>JASLRP010000106.1 GCA_030743915.1 SAR202 cluster bacterium
GCGTGAGTGATGGCGGTCAGGGTTGCGTCGCCCGTCCAGAAATTCCACAACAGTGCGCCCGAATGTTCATCGAGCGCATAGACGTGATCGTCCCACGATCCCACGAATACCATGCCATCAGCAATCGTCGGGCTGGACAGAGAACCGTTTTGAAGCTCGGATTTCCAGCGCAACTCGCCGTCACCGGCATTCAGAGCGTAAACGAAGTCGTCATACGATGTGACGTACACCGTTCCATTGGCATGAGTTGGACCGCCAACGACATCGCCGCCAGTGTCGAACTGCCAAACGAGCGAGCCTGTGCCTTCGTCCAAGGCATAGACGCTGTCATCCTCTGAGCCAGCGAAAACCTTTCCATCGGCGAAGGCCGGACCTGACCAAACGCGACCGTCTGTGGTGAATCGCCAGAGCTGATTGCCCGTGTTTCGATCAACACCGTGGACGTGCCCTGCCAGGGTCGTGACGAACACCATGTCGTCGGTGACTGCTGCGCCTCCGGTGATGGAACCTTCAGCGTCGTATGACCATTTTGGGGTTTTGCTGGAAATCGGTATGGCATAAAGGTTGTCATCCTGAGAGCCGATGTAGATGACGTCGTCTTTCACGGTGGGCGCTGCGTCAATCCAATTGCCAGTTTCGTATTGCCAACGAACGGTCCCTGGCTCCGGCGTGGCGGTTGGGCTGGGTGTTTGGGTGGGCGTTGCCGTGGGCCTGGGAGTTGGGGACGGACCTGGCGTAATGGTCGGCGGCGGCACGGGCGTTGCGAGTTGCATTCTCGGTGGAGTGTTGGTCGGATTCACAGTTGCGGAAGGTAGGGCAGCCACGATTGAGGGCGTCACGGTAGGTGTTGGAGAAGCGATGGGAGTCGCAACTGGCGTGGCGGTCGGGTTAATCGAGAATAGCGCCTGGATTTGCAGATCGCGATCAACAGTTATGGTGGTCTGAATGCCATCTCCCTGAGCATCGCCTTCCCATCGGATGAACGTCGTGTCGAGCAACGTGAACGCCAACGACACGACGACCTTCGTTCCATCAGCATACAGCCCGTCAGAGCCTGGTGGGGGAGCAAGGACGATATTGCCTGCTCCGTTTGGCACGACCTCTACCGACAGCCTGAATCGCTCCGGGGCCTGTGTCGGCAAAGATGTCAGTGTTGGCGTTGGCTTGGTCAACGGGGTTGGAGACGGCGTTGTAACGTCAGGCGTGAGGATTGCCGATGGCGTCGCCGTTGGCATAGGAGTCGAGGTAGGCAGACGAGCAAGGGTGGGGGCAATCGTCTCCGGTGGAGTTCCTCCTCCACAGGCGATGGATAGCAACAGAATTATCACCGTTGCAGTGACTGACCAGCGCGCCGCGTTCGGATATGGCGCTTTGTGAGCAAATTTTACGATGGGGTTATTTGCTCCTGTCAAACCGATGGCAACGGGGCGGTGTCACCCGTTCTCACCTGCCAGGCATACACCCGGGCGGCCATGTCCCTGATTCTGTCGCGGTGGGCCGGGTCGTCGAACAGGTTGGTCATCTCGTAGGGGTCGGACCGAAGGTCGAACAGTTCGCACTGATCTCCGGCGCACAAATTGAGCTTCCACCTGTCAGACACGACGGAACGCCACGGCAGGGTGAGCATCCTGTTGATTTCCGCGCTGCCAAGATGCCTGTCTTCCATGTCGGGGTGGATACCGTTCCACTGGATGAACACATCGTTATCGTCCAGCGTCTCCTCCCCCTGGAGGACCCCTAGTTGGCTTTTGCCATGAAGTTGGCCGGGAATGTCGTCGCCCAGCAAGTCAAGCAGCGTGGGCACAAGGTCGATCTGGCCGATACTTCCGGGAATCTTCCGTTGCCCGGCGCCGAGCCACGGAGCGCTTATCAGAAGAGGGACGCGAGAGGCCTCTTCGTAAAATGAGCGCTTTTCCAGCATTGCGTGATCGCCGATCATCTCGCCGTGGTCGCTGGTGAACACGACAGCAGTATTGTCTGCGACGCCTCCACGCTCCAACGCGTCGGTGATATCTCCGACCATGCGGTCAACAAGTGTGATGTTTGCCATGTATCGGGCGCGCATTCGGCGCCAGTCTGCTTCTGTGGTCACTTCATTGCCCAGTCCCGCGGCGTTAGCGGCGACGATATACTCGTCGGGTTCTGGAGTCACGCCGGTGTCGATGAACTGGAGGTTGTAGTCGGCTCTCTCGCGATTGACCAGGGACCCGCCCTCCGGGCGTTGCAGGAACGTTGGCCCCGTAGGGATGTCGTCAGGGTCGTAGAGATCATTCAACGGGCCGTAGAAGGGCGGATGCGGCTCGAAAGTGCTGACATATAACACGAACGGCCTGTCCTTGTTGCGGTCGATGAAATCCGCAGCCTGCCTGCCGAGGAACGCGGCCATCTGGTGTTCTTCGGGTAGCTCCGCTCTTTGGAAAGCATCGAATATCTTGACTCCGGCTGCCTCTGTCTCAGGCTCAAAGCCCTGCTCGACCAGGTACTGATGATAGTCACTCATTCTGCTGAGGTATTCGCGTCGCGTGTACTCGCGACGATGGCCGTCCTCCGAACTTACCCATTCGTGGAATCCGTGCTGGGATTCCAGATCATCTCCCAGATGCCACTTGCCATAGTATCCGCAGTGGTACTCTTCCGACACCATTTCGGCGATGACCGGAATTGTGGGGTCAAGCTTCATCTTGTTCATGGTCGGCCCGGCGGCATGGGGATATAGCCCGGTGAGCAGGGAGACACGAGAGGGTGTGCATACCGGCTGGGTGACGTAGGGCGCTTCGAACACAAAGCTCTCGTCGGCCAGGGCGTTGAGGTTCGGCGTTTGAATCCAGTCATTGCCGTAGCAGGCCATCGTGTCATAGCGTTGCTGGTCGCTGAGGATCACCACCAGATTGTGTCGGTCTGCCATTGTCGGCGCCTCCGATCATGAATATTCGTGATTGCGATCGCCGTAGATTCGGAACCGTTTCACGCGATGTATCAGGCGTCCACCACGCAGCGGAAGCCGAGATTTCCAGTAGATGAGTCAGGGGTGTTGGAGCTTCGCGCCGCCACACGGTACCTGTTGCAGTAGGAGTCATGGCAGAGGTACGAACCTCCCCGGATGCTCTTGGAAACGCCGGTGGCGGCGCCTTTCGGGTTTTTCTGTGGGCCGGCTCGGTGGTATCCAGGACTGAACCAGTCGGACTGCCACTCCCACACGTTGCCCGCGACATCGTACAGGCCATATCCGTTCTGTTTGTATGATTTGACAGGGGCCGATCCTGCGAATCCGTCTTCAGCCGAGTTGGTGTCGGGAAATCTGCCCTGCCAGATGTTGCACATGTGTTGACCATCTGGAGTCAGGACATCGCCCCAGGCAAAGGTTCTCTCTTCGAGACCTCCACGGGCGGCCATCTCCCATTCGGCTTCCGCGGGCAGGCGCTTGTTTGCCCACTCGCAGTAGGCGATTGCATCGGTCCAAGCGACGTGGACCACAGGATGATCCAACCTGTCTTCATAAGTGGAGCCTGGGCCTTCCGGCTGGCTCCAGTTCGCGCCTTGAACCTGCCACCACCAGGGAGCTTCGGCTACAGCTTGCTTGACAGTCTCGGCAACCGGAGGCGGCACAAAAAGGTGGAACACGAACGACCAATCGTAGCGATCGGCCTCGGTCTTGAACCCGGTTGCTTTGATGAATTGTGCGAACTGCTCATTGGTCACCGTCGTCTCGTCGATATAGAAAGGAGAGACCGTGACCTCACGCGCCGGGCCTTCCCCGTCAGAAGGAAAGCCAACCGGATCGTTCGTGCCCATGAGGTACTCGCCGCCTGATATGTATGCCATTCCCTTGGGCGCTCGGCGGGGCTTGTCCGTCTTTGTGGGAGCCTCTGAGGTTTGTGACGGCTCATTGCCTCGTGATGCCGCACAGCACGGGCATGTTGATTGTTCTGTCATTGTGATACGCCTCCGTTCCAGGCGACCGGGGCATCGGAAGATTTCGGGAATGTAAACACATCCCCAGACCGGGTGTCAACGAATAGCCGAGAAAGGTTTTGTGAGGCGTCGGTCCGGAAGTCCTATTGACAAAACTTTCACTATGTGGGTATTCTTATGTTCAAGATGAATAAATCGCACACCTACGGGTATTTTGGCTACTTTTTTTACTTTACCGGCGTCACTGCCGATCGAGTGATGGTGCCTTGACACTTTTGTAGCCTGAAAGCAAAGAACACCAGAACCTCAGTCGGTAGTGACTGAGGTTTTTTAATTTCATGAGATACTGAGAATTAGAAAGCCAGGGAGGGATTATACGATGCAAGAGTCACCAACAAGGGATGTGAACGTCGTGAGCACCGAGCAACTGACATCACCGGTAGATCTGGTAAATAAACTGCCCATCACTCCGAAAGCGGAGAAAACAGTGCTGGAGGGCAGACAGCAGATTCGCGATATCCTGGAGGGCCGAGACTCGCGGATGCTTATGGTCGTGGGGCCATGCTCCATCCACGACGAGAAGGCGGCCCTGGAATATGCCGACCGACTGGTCGAGGTTTCAGAACAGTTGAAGGACCGCCTGCTTATCGTCATGCGAGTGTACTTCGAGAAGCCGCGCACGACTGTGGGCTGGAAAGGCATGATCTACGACCCCAACCTAGACGACACTTTTGACATCGCCACCGGCCTCCAAAAGGCCCGGTCCCTCATGCTTCAGATCAATGAGAAAGGGATGCCCATCGGCACCGAATTCCTTGATCCCATAATTCCTCAGTACCTGTCGGACGTGATCGCCTGGTCAACCATCGGCGCTCGGACCACCGAGAGCCAGACTCATCGGCAGATGGCCTCCGGTCTCAGCATGCCCGTCGGATTCAAGAACGGCACCGATGGCACAGCGCAGATCGCGGTGGACGCGATGATCTCAGCCCAATCGCCCCATGCGTTCCTCGGCATCGACCACTATGGTCAGACGTCGGTGGTGAACACCAGCGGCAACCCTCACGGTCACCTGGTGCTGCGAGGCGGACGCCAGGGCCCGAACTTCGGGGCCGAAGCCATAGCGGATGCCAATAGACTGCTTGAAGCCGGCAAGGTTCGGCCACAGCTTCTCGTGGACTGCTCCCACGGCAATTCCAACAAAGACCACAAGCTGCAGGGCGCAGCTTTCAAGGATGTTGTCGGCCAGCGCCACGACGGCAACACCAACATCATAGGCTGCATGATGGAGTCCAACCTCAACCCCGGCGCTCAGAAGCTGAACAGCGACCTCTCCAAGATGGAGTACGGCGTGTCGGTAACAGATGCCTGCATCGGCTGGGACGAGACGGCGGATCTTCTCGGCTGGGCCCATGAGCAGGTTGGCGATGTGGCAGGCGTGCCGGTAGCTGATTAATTCGTGAATTCCCCTGGATGACTCATTAGGGACGGCAATCGCCGTCCCTAATTTTCGTTACTGGATTGTTTCAATATGAAAGATTTCGTGCGTGGTTCCTCGATTCAGGTGATATCCACCAGATACGGAGGAGCCCTCCGTGATCGATATGAAACCCGTTTGGTTGACTATTCGGAAAGCGCGGTGCGGTTGTATGTTCCGGCAGGGACAGCGATGTTTGGTCCAGATGATCGGCCCGTGGAGCCGGCCGAGGTCGCGGCCCTGGAAGTGTATTTCACTGACCGATGGTACAACGTCATCCACTGGGCCAACCGGATAACGTACAAAGACCTTTGGTACAGCAACGTGGCGATGCCCGCCGAGTTTGACGGATCCAGCCTCAGATGGGTCGATATGGATATCGACGTGGCCTGCCAGGGCGATGGTCCCTTGCTTGTGCATGATGAAGACGAGTTTCAGGAAAACATCGAGATCAAGGGCATTTCGCCTGAGCTGGTGGAACGCGTATTGAGCGCAAGGGATGAAGTGATGCGTCTGGGAAAGCTCGGAATGTTCCCATTCGATCATGCGAACCAAATCCAGTTGCTCAGAGAATTGCAGGAAGGCTAGCCGCGCCTGAATCCTCCTTCGGAGTTGATCACCTGACGCCTGGATTATCAAGAGTGGTCAGACGCCAGCAATACGATCAAATAATGCGGTCAAAGGGACGCAGGCCCAATTGGCGCAATGCTATCTCATTCGAGTTATACTTCGTAGGATCTGACAGGCAGAATCGGAGTCGTATGCAACAACAAATCGACGAACAGGTTCTGATCGAAATTGAACAGCACGCCATTGATATCGCTCGGCAGGGCGGCGCGATTCTCGGCAAGTATTTCGGTCAGAACATCAAGATCGAATACAAAGACAAACGAGAGAGCGACCCTGTCTCCCAGGCAGACCATGAGACGCAGGATTATCTCTACAAGGCGATTGAGGCCCGATTCCCCGAACACGGAATCCTCGGCGAAGAGGACGACAAGGAGAAGCGGGAAGACACATCTCCTGCCCCTGATTTCCTGTGGGTGCTTGACCCACTGGATGGGACCAAGAATTTTCTACACGGTCTGCCTGTTTACGCCTGTTCTGTCGGAGTGCTCCACAAAGGCGCCCCGGTTGCGGGCGCTGTGTTCGTGCCATGGCCTGCTGACGGGGGCGGCATCGTGTTCCACGCACGCAAGGGAGGTGGGGCCTTCGCTGACTCTGAGCCTATATCGGTGCATGAGGCGGAAGAACCCCGGGGCAACGTGATGGTGACTCTCCCAGGCTACTTCAGGACTTTGTCAGACTTCAAAAAGCCGATGCGCGGAAAGGTCGGCGAGCTTCGAGTGACCGGCAGTATCGCCTACGAACTGGTCATGGTGTCGAGAGGAATCACCCAGTACATGATTACCACCGGCCCTCATCTGTGGGACATAGTGGGGGGCGTCGCCGTGGCTATGGAGGCAGGCAGCGCGCTGTTCAGAGGCACGAGGACCTCTGGCCCGATGGGCATGTTTCCGTCCATCAAATGGGAGCAGACGGACACGCTCGTCCCGGACTGGAAGAGCGGAACGACCAGCGGGCGAGA
>JASLRP010000107.1 GCA_030743915.1 SAR202 cluster bacterium
GCTCGGCATAGCGATACGTCCGGTCAGTTCAGAGTCAGTCCTTTTTGCTTTCTTCGAGCAATTTCGTATCCCCGATCTATCCGCCCCTCATCCCTTGGGCCAATGCATGACGTCAGCGATTCCAATTCGTTGCGCGAACCGCTTCCACGAACGCCAGAGTCAAACCCATTCATCGAATTTCGTGTGCTTGGATATCTGGTTTCAGACACAAATCAATCTCGTGATCACCGATAACCAGGCCATAATACCGCGAAAAACCGTGAGTTCTGCGACAATTTGACGTCGATACAGGGACACAAGAAAGCCGACCGCACGAATGTGGTCGGCTTTTCTTCTCGTGGAGCGTTGGGGGAGAATCAGGCGGCGGGCCGCACTGGCAGCTTACGTTTGACGTTCTAAGGCGCTGGCGAGGGCAATTCTCAGGGCTTTCGGGGTCTGGATACGCAGATCATACTCGGTCTCTATCGCCTGCAGCGCAACTGAGTCCAAATCTGGCCAGATTTTCGGATTATGTTGAGACGGCGCGGCAGGTCGTTCAGAGTAATCCAGCTCTCGACGATATCCTCTGCGTTCGTCGGAGTCTTCAATTCTGATCACCGGAAATGGCAACTCGCCGCCTGTCAAAAGTTCGTACAGCACGACGCCCACGCCAAACACATCGGTGGCGTGCCCGATCTCGCGGCGATAGGTCTGTTCTGGAGCCATGTATTCCACAGTGCCAGCATTGTCACGGAGGGTGTCTTCTGGCGTATATTCCTCGGCAACGCTAAAATCGAAGAGGGTCACGTCGCCGTCGTCATACATGACGTTCGACGGTTTGACGTCAAGGTGAACGTAACCCCTGGAGTGTATGTACTCCAGGGCGTCGCATAGCTGAATCCCGATGTTCACAAAGTCCTCGACGTCAAAGGCTTCCCAGTTGCCCTGGAAAAAGGTCGTGCTGATGGTCTGCCCACCCAGATACTCCATGATGACCCGAGGGTAGGGCTCCAACTCCACGTCGTATCCGGCGATGACGTTGGGATGCCGCATGACGCTCAGAATTTCGCCCTCTTCCATGACCGCTTCCAGGGACGAAAAGTCGATGGTGAACCGAGCGTTCAGCACTTTGCAAGCCACCAATTCCTTGCGAGATTTGCTGCGGCACAGATAAATATCCACCTTGCGACTGCCGCCCAGATGTTCGATCACCGTTAGATCATCATCGATTCGAAATCCAGGATCGAACACGCCGTATCGAGTGCTGTTTTTGGAAGCGCTCATCTGTGCTCCAACATCAGGCGAATCTCACTTTGATCGTGCGGCCAAATGGGTCTAACCATTGTGATGTTCGACAGCGGTTGTTGCTGCCTGACGCACATCAGATTGTGACGATTGCCGCTGTCTGAAATCTTTCCCTAATAAAGGGTATCCTCCCCAAGGTTGAGTTGCAATATTGGGCCGATTGACCGCTTGTCAAACGCGCCCAGGTATGGATGGTGGACATATGAGGAGGCGATGAGCGCAATCTGGCCTTCATGATGGTAGGGTTCGGAGGTTTCGCTTCGGCCATTGTGGACAACATACCCTTCACTGCCACTATGGTCGAGATCGTAGCCAAAATCGCCGAGGAGAATCCTGCCAAGACCACGTCCCCCCTCTGGTGGGCGCTGGCGCTGGGAGCAGACTTCGGCTGCAACGCCACGATGGTCGGCGCCTCGGCCAATGTGCTGGTTGTGGCGCTGGCGCGAGCCTGCGGCTATCCGATCAGTTTCATCGGGTTCATGAAGCACGGAGTGCCTGTCGCAATAACCTCCATGATCATCTCAACGTGATTCCTCTGGATCCGATATTTCTGATCCAATGCCGAAAGTGTTGACACCTTTGGACAGCGATACTACATTGGGTGCCATCCAGGATGAAATTCCTATCATTACTATCTACAGGAGTGACCATGTTTTTTGAATTGAGAGAGTATCGGACCCAACCCGGCCAGCGCGAGAACTGGGTCAAGTTCATGGAAGAAGAGATCATTCCTTTCCAGGTGGGCAAGGGGATGGTCATTCTCGGCAGCTTTGTGGGACAGGAAGAGGACGACCTGTACATCTGGGTGCGCCGCTTCGAGAGTGAAGAGCAGCGAGAGAAGCTGTACGCAGCCGTCTATGAGAGCGACACCTGGAAGAACGACATCGGCCCGAGGATTCCCGCGATGATGAACCGTGACAAGATCGTCGTTCGGCGGATCGAAGCCACTCCCCATTCAGTCGTGCAGTAAAACAGGCCGATAAGGCCAGCGCCGTGAACATCACGGAACCGGACCTGCTGTTCATAAATTGCCGGGTGTTGACTATGGATGCTCAACACCCGGTTGCTCAGTCCGTCGCCATCACCGGCGAGCGCATCACCTGGGTCGGTTCGGACGATGAAGCGGAGGGTTTGGCGTCCAGAGCAAAGCGCATCATCAACGGCCAAGGCCAGACCTTGATCCCTGGGTTCCACGACGCTCACATCCACCTGCTGGCCTACGCCGCCAGCCTCCAGGCTGTCGATTGTGGACCGAATGCCGTCTCGTCGATAGAGGATATCAAGAGCGCTATCGCGCACCGCGCAACCTCCACTCCTTCCAGCCAATGGGTCCGCGCTGTGGGGTACAACGATTTCGATCTTCGCGAACACCGACACCCTACCCGATGGGACCTGGATCAGGCCGCGCCGGACAATCCTGTTCGACTGAGCCACCGTTCTGGCCATGCCTGTGTGCTCAATAGTCTCGCTATGAAACTGGTGGGCATTACCGATTCTACTCCTGAACCTCCAGGGGGGACCATCGCCCGCGATCTGGTTTCCGGCGCTCCCAATGGAACGCTTCTGGAGATGGACGATTTTCTGGACGGCAAGATTCCGGCCCTCACACGCGATGAGCTAACGTCCGGTGTTGCCGCAGCAAGTCAGAGACTGGCATCACTGGGCGTCACCGCGATTCAAGACGCCACGCCGTCTAATTCTGTTGCGCGCTGGGATATTTTCAAGACGCTGAAAGCTGAGAGAGTGTTATCCCAACGGGTAACATTCATGGTCGGGGCCGGATTCGCGACCGAGTTTCGCCAAAGTGGGGCAGGCTGCGATACACAGGACTTGCATTTGAGGCCCGGCGCCGTCAAGTTGATGGTGACGAGATCCGCAGGGACTCTGCATCCCGACGCGCAGGAAATTCGTCAGATTGTCGGAGAGTTGGACGATCAGGGATTCCAGGTTGCAATTCACGCCGTAGAATCCGAAGCCGTTTCCGCCGCTGCTGAAGCGATCGCTTCTGCCACAGCGCCCGACTCGAAACAACGTCACAGGATCGAACACTGCTCCGAATTGCCGCCTGACGTGCTTACGCAGGTGGTTGCTTCAGGGGCTTTGGTGGTCACGAATCCGGGCTTCATTTACTCCAGCGGGCGCCGGTATTTGGAGGAAGTCCCGGAAGAAGACCAACCGGGGCTGTATCGCGTTGGCGGGCTAAAAAGAGCTGGCGTCATGCTGGGATTTGGCTCCGATGCTCCGGTTATCGACCCGAATCCAATGCTCGGCATTTACAGCGCCGTGACCAGGAAATCTCAACGTGGCAGCGTCGTGGCTCCTGCCGAGGCCGTTGGGCTGATTGACGCGCTGGAGATGCACACATTTGGATCAGCGTTCGCAGGCGGCCTGGAAACTCAATTGGGAGCAATCAAACCCGGGCATCTTGCCGATGTCGTTCTGCTTGATCGGGACATCACTGGCGTCGAACCGGCGCAGATCGCTGAGACTCAGGTGACCCGCACCCTGATTGGTGGCTCGACAGTCTGGAATGCCGAGGAATCTTGAAGTTGGTCAGGCTCAGTTACGCCGGATGACAACATAGTTAAGAAGCTC
>JASLRP010000108.1 GCA_030743915.1 SAR202 cluster bacterium
TTGAACCCACATTTGAGCTGACATGATCTCGATCAATGTCCCACATTTGATGCCAATTCTGCCGCTGGCGACAGCGGCCTTGATTCTTGGCGTCATGACCGGGGCAGTCTGGAAACGGCACCCTTCCAGCGGGGCCATCCCGTTCACTCTGCTCCTGTTAGCAGTCACGCACTGGTCGCTGGCTTACACCCTGGAACTGGCAATTCCCGAACTTTCCGGCAAGATATTCTGGGCCAAAGTTCAGTACTTCGGCATCGTCGCGGTGCCTGTTGGGTGGTTGGCGCTGGCGCTTCAGTACAATACCGGCGTCCGTTGGGTGACAAGACGAAATATCGCGCTGCTATCCATAGTGCCGATCATTACCCTGGTGATGGTCTGGACCAATGAATCTCACAGGCTGGTTTGGACCAATATGCAGGTGATCGACATCGACGCTTACACCGCTGTCGACACAGAGTATGGCGCCTGGTTCTGGGTCCATGCGGCGTATTCTTACGCCTTAATGGCGTTGGGAACGCTGGTCTTCGCCCGCGAGGCTCTCGGCGCATCGAAAGCGTACCGTAAGCGAATCTGGGTGATGCTGATCGGCGCTGGGGTTCCGTGGGTCGGAAACGTCCTGTTCGTAATCGGCTACAGTCCGATCCGAGACCTGGAGATCACCCCTTTTGCGTTTGCGATTACTGGCGTGGCTCTGGCATGGGGCCTGTTCCGATTCCGTCTTTTCGAAGTAGTCCCGATAGCCCGCGAAGCAGTCCTTGAGAGCATGGCTGACGGAGTTGTAGTCCTCGACGAACGAGGACGGATAGCGGACCTCAACAACTCCGCCCAACGGATCATTAACCAATCAGCAAGCCAGGCGTTGGGCAGATCCGTGGAAGAGGTGATGCCCAACGCTCTGGGCTTAACGCCCAGCGTTGCAAGCAATCCAGATTACCGCAATGAGATCGAAATTGAACACGATGGCGCGAGCCGTGACTACGAAGTTCGGATCTCGCGTCTCGTTGACGATCACGGAGATCTGACCGGCAGTTTGATATTGCTTCACGACGTGACGGAGCAAAAACAGATAGACGCCGAGTTGAGGCAGGCCAAAGAGGCGGCAGAAGCCGCAGACAGGGCGAAGACCGAATTCCTCACCAACGTCAGCCATGAATTCCGCACTCCGTTGAACGGGATTGTTGGCCTGACTGACCTGGTTCTTGGCGGCGATCTTGAGCCTCGCCAGCGCAAGTTCCTGGAAATGGTGGACCAGTCCTCCAATTCGCTATCCCAGATCATCGACGACATTCTGGACTATGCCAACATCGAATCGGGTGAGATGGCGCTGCAATCGACGGCATTTAACTTCCGCGAACTGATCAGCCTGTCCACGGAATCTTTCGCTGACCGAATCCAGGACAAGGGACTGAAATTCAGGTCGTCTATTGATGAAGATATACCTGACCTGCTTGTAGGTGACCTAAATCGCCTCAGGCATGCCCTGGTGAGCCTCCTGAGCAACGCAGTGAAATTCACCGAGCGTGGCGGGATCAGTCTTCGGGTCGACATTGACGACATTACAGAGGACGATATCCGGCTACTGTTCACAATCTCAGACACAGGTGTCGGCATTTCATCAAATTCTCAAGACGGGATTTTCGATGCATTTTCACAAGCCGACGGATCATTCACGAGACCTTTTGGAGGAACCGGCCTGGGCCTTGCTCTGACCTCCCGAATCGTAAACCTCATGGGAGGGCGCATCTGGTTTGAAAGCGAAGAGACCGCCGGAAGCGTCTTCCACTTTACGGTCGTGTTCAGATTTGTCGAGGACTCGCGTCAAGCCGATCCAAGGAGTGTCTCATTACGACCTCCGGCGCGTCTCAGGGCCAGCCCAACGCCATTGAAGATTCTTCTGGCCGAGGACAACGAGGTTAACCAACTGGTGACAGTTGAGATTCTTGGCATGAGGGGACACGAAGTCGTGGTGACCGACAACGGCGCGAGAGCAGTCGCGGAGTTTAGCAAGAACAAGTTCGATCTGGTCCTCATGGATGTGCAGATGCCCGAGATGAACGGGTTTGACGCGACTGCCGCCATCAGGGAGTCGGAAAAAAATGCGGAGACTCGGGTTCCGATTTTCGCGATTACTGCCAACGCCCTCATCCATGACCCCTCGCGGTTCATCGAAGCAGGCATGGACGGGTGCATCAGCAAACCCATTCGGTCTCAGGAACTTCTGAACGTGGTTGAGAGGTCAGTGGCTGCCCCATTGAACGGGTTCTTAACCCGACCGTTCGAAAGTCCGCCGCCAGCATCCAGAGATGAAGTTATGAACATCAAAAAAGCCCTGATGTTCACATCCACTATGGACATTCTGGGGCAGATGGTGGCGGTGTTCATGGAGAACTCGGATTCAATGCTGGCAAACCTCAGAGATGCCAGAGCCAGCGGAAATCCTGAATTGCTGGCCGACGCCGCGCACAAGTTCGTTGGGCCGTTGGGTTTCTTCGCCGCTGATCCGGCGGTTCGCTCCGCAAAGCTCCTCGAAATGATCTCCAGAGGAGAATCGACAGGCGACGTCAATCAGGCTTACGACGATCTGGAGTTTCAGGTCGGAAGGCTGCTGCCGGTTTTGAGGGAACTGATAGGCGGCCGAGCGCCTTAGATTGTGACGGAGGCTTTCGCGACCTGCCCTGGCCGAGACTCATTGAGCTGACCAAACAACCTCCCCAATCTCGTCAATTAACTCGGCGGCGGGGACGCCCTCTTCGTTGAGACCCGCCGAGAACCTCATGACTCCATCCTCTGAAAAGTGACTCATCGACGGGCTGTTCGTCCCGTCGAGACTGTATGTTGATCGCACGCCTCCAACACTGTCCATCAGCACAACCCGCCCCTGGTCGATCAACACAAGGTTGGGCGACCCATCATCGTTGAGCGTCAGCCACGCCCTGAAATCGCCTGAGTTGTCCAACAACGTCAGGCTTGGCCTGCCGCCTGATATGGTCGTAAATACGGCCCGGG
>JASLRP010000109.1 GCA_030743915.1 SAR202 cluster bacterium
ATCGGACTCCGGCCTCAACAGCCCGCAGCGGGCCGAACCAGCCCATGTCGTTGTCCAGGTCTGCTTCATAGGTCTTAGCCCACTCGTCATACCGATCCCGTAATTCCAGCCCGTTCTTGGAAGCGTAAACCCACTGAATCACGTTCTGTTCCTGAGTCAAACCAGATCTCCTCGCCAACTAACGGTCTATGACCATCGCGATCAATTTTAGGTTACTTCTGGCAGACGAATAACCCCCATCCAACTTCCCGATTGACCACTGCCTGCGCCGTCTGTTCATACGATTCGGACAGTTCCTCGTAATGCTCTGCGTGCTCGCCGCCGCGATTACGAGTCATGATCGACAGGCACCAATAACTCATCTTGAGATGGTCTGAAAGATCCACAGCGTCCAGAATCTTGAATCCGATGGATTCCAGTTCTTTCTGGTACGTCTCGAAATTGTACTTTGTGTCGAACAGCAGACGTTCGTAAACGTGCTTCTGCGCTGACGGACTGATGTTAGGCTGAGGTTTGAGCAGGTCATCGAACACGAAGGTGCCGCCGTCCTCTAGAACTCTGTATGCTTCCTTCAGCGCATCCTCTTGATCGTGGACATGGTAGAGCGTTGCCTGACTCCAGACATGGCTGAAAGCGCCATCCTCGAAAGGAAGTTCGGTGGCCGACGCCTTTTCGAACGCGACCTTCTCCTGTGCGTCGTCTAAGCGTTTACTCAGGGCAGTATTGGCGTTATCAATGCGGACACCGCTCAAGTCTACGCCCACAACATTGCACCCTAATTCTTCATACATGCTGAGGGCTGTTGTGCCGTTGCCACACCCCAGGTCAAGCACGTTCGATTCCTGATCTATCTGGCCTCTCTTGATCATCGTGTCGTTCAGATTTGCGCATGCCTTGAGAAAATCGTTGCCGGTGGTTCCATCGAAATAGCCCCAGTGCACGCTTCCGTCGGGATCCCAGAAGGAACTGTAGATCGAGTCCTGATTGTCGTAGTACGCTTCGGTTTCTTGTTCGGTGAAGTTGTTCAGCACAGTTTGTTGCTCCCAAATATTTGACGAATTCGTTATTCTCATTCACGACTCCTTGAAACTTGACAGGCCTCAATCAGCGCTCATGCGTCATGGGTAGAACATGGCACAACCAAAATTGAAGTCGGGTTCAAAAAGTGAGGAATAGGTGGACAGGAATGGATATGCAGAGTTCAGGGGATCAGGGGTCGCAAGGGAGATTGTGGTTGCGCTCTACGGATATGATCACGTAAGGCGACAGCGGGGCAGGAGGCGCCATCGAAAAACATACTTGCCGAAACGTAGGCCGGACACCGTTTGGGGATTCCATTAATATCATAGGCAATTTTGCTGGCGAATATAGCGCCTTGTCGATATTCTTCAGAGTGGTTTAGATTTCGTCGAGGACGCGACCACCCGAGCCGCGAGACACCTTAAGTCTACGCATCGATTTTGTCAAGCGAACAAGCGGCTAGCGGAAGAAGATTTCGAGAAGCTCTTGCGGATTAACCACGCTTTCGTCGCGTATGAACGGCAGAGACATTGTGGCTGACTGCTAATGGAATAGTGTCGATAAGCGATATGTTCGTTGGCGCGAGAACGGCATCTGAGAATGGATGCATCAGCGTTTTTCAGACGATTCTGACTTGGGACACCTGATCATCGACTCCACTGCGGTACGTGCCCATCCACGCGCTGGGTGAATCTCCAACTGCGGTGGTCAGTCCTCCTAAGCTGCGGGGACGAAGCCGGGGAAGATTCAGTACGAAAATCCCCTTGAGCGCTGATACTCTTGGCAACCCACTTCAGTTCACCCTTTCAACAATCAACGTGCTCCTTTCTCCCGCTCCAGCGCTTACCCCACAGATGGCGTCAGATGCCTCGACACTGCACGCATAGTCGCTCCATGTTCTGAACGTCGAACTCGGAGCCGAGGATTGAGGCGATGCGATCCAGCATGCCGCGAGAGGCGACCGGTTTTCCGCAGCGTTCACAAAGCGTCTCTGCGCTCTCGATGAGTGTGCGACGACCTGCTTTCAGGGCGCCGAGGTCTGTTGCTTTCTTGAGAGTTATCGTCTCGGTTTCGGTCTCTGGGCAGACTTCAACACATCGACCGCACGCCACACAGTCCGAATGGTCAAACGTCAACGAGATTTGATCGTCGCTCCTGCTGGAGGCCAACGCTCCGGTGGGGCAGGCCATGGCGCAGGCCTCGCACGCTGTGCAGGTGGTCGAGTCGATCTCGACGATGCCCAGAGGCGACGCCGGATGTTCCGTGACAGGCCCTTGCCCGTTCAATACGGTGGCCAGGATCGCTCCAGACGCTGCGCGAGGGCCGTAACCGCTTATCGATTGCCCTCCGGGCGCCGATTCTTGATTGATCTTCTCCCCGGCAGCAGGCAGATCGTCCGGGTCGATCATCTTTACGCGCTGGTGGCTCCCTAACCCGTTGGAACCGGTGAGGACTTGATTGCAGAACGCCACGCGACTCTGGGCGCCGGCGGACTGTTCGCTCTGGCAGTAGTCGCCGCAGCCTAGCAACCCCACCTCTTTTGCGCCGCCAGCCAGCGCCTCCAGGATGATCGGCACGCTGACAATGCCCATGCAGGGCGCCGAAACCGAGACCCAGTCGCCGGACGCGGCGTTTTTCTGTTGATCGCAATGGAACAGGATGGATGCCTGCCCGTTGGGCAGATGGAGAAGACTCTCCTGAATGTGGGCCTCAATCTCATCGGCCCCCGAGCCCGGCAGTTCTACCGCGCGCTGGGGACACACGGCGACGCACACTCCGCATGTGCGACATTGGGAGGATGAAAGCTGAATCCTACCGCCTTTGCTTTCCAGCGCACCGTGGGGGCATGAGCGAACGCACAGGTCACAGCCATCGGGGGCGACGCATCGAGATTCGTCGATCGTGGGGACTGTCTCGTAAATCACCGGCGGGAGCGTGAACAGTGAGCGTCGGCTGACTTGTTGGTCAAACCCTGATAGTTTCACTTTGAGATTCTCTGGGCGCGGGTCTCCAGTGGCTCTGGCTCTGGCGACCGCGCCTGCGATGGATGCACCGGCTGAAGAAGCATTTTCGTGAGGTTCAGGTCTGTTCTCGCGGCTGCCCACGACGACCATTTGCAACCCGGTGGGTTGGACTCCGGCTCTGCGGGCGTGGGTTTGGACCTCAGAGCCTGAAACGTCTCTGGAACACAGAGCCAACACCAGGCGATTAGTGTCAGAACCATCCAGAGCGGAGCCAATCTGTCCTGGATTTCCGCACAGATCGGCAATCACCTGGATATTGACCCCCTCAAGATTGGATGCCAGCCACTCCGTCAATCGACCATCAACCGCCTGATCGCAGAGCAGGAGTTTCACGGGGGCGTGATTCTCAGTCATCGGGCATTGTCCATTCAGCTATTGGTGGCAATCGTTTCAATTTTCTCATAGATCGCGCTGAGCATACTCAGATCGTGAACGACCATTCCGTGAGCGGCGCGAGAAACATCTGAGAGGTAGGAACCAGGCATGCGCATTGTGTGGAGCGAGGCGAGGTCAGGGAACCACTGGCAGGGATGATCTCTGAGAAACGCGACCTCAATTTGCAAGACCCGGTCGATTGTGTCGAAATCCTGAGATTCCCAGGCGTCGGCTTCCAGGCGGGCAAGCAGCCCGAGATACAGACACTCAGCCCCTGCGTGGTCTGGCTCGATTGGCAGCGTTGAACTCAGATCAAGGCCCACGTTTCGGTAGCCGTATTCCAGGTCGGATTTCAACAGCGCAGATTCTTTGGGCGTCGAGGCCCCCACATATTCAGCCTCCAGTAATGGGACAGGGCCGGCGTTTGATTGCCCGTTTTCGTTGGCGCCGTGATACAGTCTCGCAATTGCATCCATCGGAGTTTCGGTCAGCGCAAGAATGCGCGACACCAGGGCGTTCAACGTTGGATAGAAGGCCATGTGGGCCATCGTGAAGGCATCTTCAGACACACGATTGGCAAGTATGAACGCGTCGGACATCGTATCGACGGTGGGAGGCAGGTAGAGGTCGGCCAGAATCAGGTAAGTGTTGGACCGCAGCCGCGCCAAGTCGCATGTTTGGACCATTTTCAAGCTCCTTGGCGCAGCGTTGTCTGCCCGCGGGCCGCTCAAGCCTGCGTTTCGCTGGTTGCAGGTTCCTCATCGGTGTCAGGCAACAGTTCGTACACGACCGGACTGAGGAACACCAGGATGATTGCCACGATGAAGATCGTCGCGGCAAACGGGACCGTGGGATTGCTGAACCCCTCGTTTGTCGGCGTTCCCAGCGGGGCGGCCATGACGAAGTAGCTAACCAAACCCAGGGCGAGGCCGATGAAGAAGACCAGGGCTGTCAGAGTTATTCTCATGATTGGGCCTCCTGCTGTTGATCTCGGCCAACCAACATGATCGGCATCACTTTGAGCAATATGATGTATCCTAGAATTCCCAGAGCGACCAGACCTGCCGTTACCGCGTATTCTACCCAGGTTGGCGAATAGCTGCCCTCACTGTATGGAAGCAGGTTCCCGTGGGTCAACGATGGCAACACAACCACCAATCGCTTCAACCAGGCGGCCACATTGATTATGATCGCGATGGCAAAGATGACGGGCAACGAGTAGCTCCGGGCGATGGTCTGCATTCCGGCAAAAACAAATGCCAGCAGGAACAAACCTCCGGACCCCCAGAACGCCCAGGCGTACTCGCCTGTGAACAGCGCCTCGGTCACGTTGTCCTGGTGCAACTGGCCTGAATAGCTGACGGTAATCAACTCCGTGAGCAGGAAGTACAGGACCAGGCCCACCAAAGCCAGCATGACGTTGTTCAACCAGCCATGTATTCGGCGTTTGTCTGTCTGTGAACCATTGAACAGGGCAGGCAGTAGCCCGACGATGATCGCGATGATCGCCGTTGCGCTGGCGGCGCCCAGGGCCACGAAGGATGGCGATTGCAGGGCGCTGAACCAACCTGGCCTCGCTGGCTGCATGCTGAACACGAAACCGGAGCTAGACGCAGCAGCGATGCCCAGGACAAGCAGAAGCGCCGACATCGCGAAGTGGACGTTGCGCCGACGCTGTCGCTGTTCGACGGTGTCTCTGTATCCTGCCGCCAGGAATCGCCACAATCCTGATGCTCTGGATTGTTTGGCCATGGCCGCCAGAGTCGGCCTGCTATCCAGGTACAGAAAGACGATTGTCGCGGTGAGCGCAGTCACGAGACCGACCGTGAATGTCCCGAAGAACGGAGACATCGGACGGGCGTAACGCGCAATGTTGATTATGGCCCTCAGCGGCTGCCCAAGATCGGCCATCACCGCCATATATCCGACGATCAGTGACACGATGGTCGTCAGAGCCAGTGGCTTGACCAGCGGTCTCATGGCGTCCAATCGGAAAATGCCGATGATGCCTACCAGAATCATAGACCCAAACCCGACGCCCACGGCGTACAGTTCGAATGCGATGTACAGGCCCCACGGCGCGCCGGCTCCGGTGCCGACGTCGCGCATTCCGGTGACTATCTCGCCTTCGACGAGCTGTCGATAGTAGCCGACGACACCGAAGGCAATCACAGCCAACAGTAGGACGATCCCGATGGCCAGCCAAAGGTTGATCTTTGTTATCCCGTAGGAGGGGAACTCAGATTGAGATTGAGTTGCCATGACTAAGCCCTCGCTTTCGGTTTTTCAATCTCCCTTGCCTTGGGCGACGGCGCAGTGCCCAGATAGCTGACGCTGGGTTTGGTGTTCCAGTCCTCCAACAATTTGAAGGACTTGCGCGTGCGTAGCAGCCTGGAGATGTTGCTGTCCGGGTCGTCGGCATCGCCGAAGTGGAGGGCGAACACAGGACAGGCCTCGACACAGGCGGGATCGAGACTGCGCTCCACTCTCTGGACGCAGAATGTGCATTTATCCATGACGCCCTTGGAGTGGTTGCTGCCCGCGATGTGCCGGCGTTCTTTCCCGTATCGTTGACTGTGGTCTGGGTTCTTGTACGGGGGATTTTCCCCGTTCGTTTCTGAACGACCGGCGCCATTTTCCCAATCGAGGTACTGGCGTTTTCCAGGCTTCTCGTAGTTGAAGTAGTTCACACCATACGGGCAGGCAACCTCACAGTAGCGGCAGCCGATGCAACGGTCCCAGTCCGTGGAAACGATGCCGTCATCGCGTTTGTACCTGGCGCCCACTGGGCAGACCTTGACGCACGGCGCGTTGTCGCAATGCTGGCAGGGTCTGGGCATGAACGTGCTCTTGGTCTCTGGGTACTCGCCCTCTTCCAGGCGGAATACGTACATCCAGAATGCGCCCTCCGGAGTGTTGTTCTCGATCTTGCAGGCTTCCATGCACGCTCTGCATCCGACGCAACGCTCCAGGTCTATCACCATGTTGTAACGAGTCATGGTCTTTCACCTATGCCTTGCTGACTTGGACTTTAACGTGGAACGATTGATCTGACGTGTTTGATGTGTAGCCTTCGCCAGTGAACATCAACGCGTTGGCGGTCGGCCCCTGACCTTTAGCCGAGGGGTGATTTGCCACTTCTCCATAGTGGTGCGGCATGCCGACGGTGTCCGGCCTTATCCCTTCGGTGTAGTGGACTTTCACGGTCACGCTGCGGGTGTCGCCGGTCAGCGCGTTATGGGACTCAACGACAGCCAAGTCCCCGTTCGCAAGGCCGCGATCCTCCGCGGTGCGGGGGTTGATATCCAGTCGTTGTTCCGGCGCCAGTTCGGCCAACATCGGGATCTGAGAGGCCCTGCTCTGTTTGAACTCGATCAGCTTGTAGCTGATGAGGTACAGGTCGTGACCCGACGAGGTGGAGCCTTCCATCGTTGGAGTGCGCCAGGCGGGGAGTGGGATATAGTCCTGCCAGTAAACCTGGCTGACCTCCTTTTTCTTCATCTCGTTTTGATATCTGAGCAGGGACTCGCCATAGATGCGGTGCAACGCGCCTCCGAAGGGTGGGTCGGTTGCGTACCCATAGCGTTTTGCCGCGGAGACTTTGCCTTTGAGCAATACTCCTTCGCGCTCGAAGAAGCTTACGCCTTCCTCCACGCCTTCGGACTTTGCCCACAGATCGAATATCTCTCTTTCGGTGGGCTTGCGGTCCAACGGCAGAGTGTACGGCTCCTCAAGACCCAGCTTCTGGTTCACGTTGTCCAGGTATCCGCCCTCGCCGTACAGCAGGTCCGCTTTCTCGCACAGGTCCAGGTATATCTGAATGTCGCCCTTGGAGTCGAATAGCGGCTCCATCGGCGGCACTCTGAGGGTCACCGCGTCCTCGTACTGGTCGGTGGCCGAGAGCGGGCCTTCGTATTTCTCCATCGTGGCGGCAGGCAGAACCACGTCTGCGAACAGGTCGGCGCTTTTGGACAGCCACGGGTCGATCACCGCAACGAACTTGAACCCCGTCTCCGGCATGTATGAGGCCCTGATGTCGTCCTCAGAGGCGAAAGACGTGATTGGATTTACCATGTGGAGTATGGCGACTTCGGGCCGGTATTCCACACCGTACTTCGCTGGGTTCTGCATGACCTGAGCGACCACCGAAGAGTTGTTCGAGTTGATGGGGTAGAACTTGGACTTGTTGAGATACACGTTCGGGCTGTCGGTGATCTCGATGTTGTCCAAGCCCTCGTAATTCTTGTGGACCTTCCAGGTGAAGTCGCTGAGAGTCCCTCCGGCGGCGCCCACGCTTCCAAACAGCATGCCCAACATGGTGAGGGCCCGCATCATCTGGAAGCCGTGTTCCTGCTGCGACACGTGGTAGGCCATCTGCCCGACTGGTCGAAGCGGGACTTCCACTCCGTCCTCCACCACCGTGCTACCTATCATGGCATACTTGGCGATGTCGTCGGCGATGTTCTGAATGCTCTCTCTCGATATTCCGCATACGTCGGCGGCAGTGTCTACGTCGTACTCGGCTACCTGCTCTTTGAACAGTCGGTAACCTGTTTTGACGACTTCGCCGTCTGCCTGGAACTCGCCATCGAGAGCGGGTTGGATGCCTGCGGCGTCGAAAGCCGCTGGAGCTCCGGCTGCTGTGTCCCACACCTGCTCTTTTTCGTCAGCATCGCGCAGGAAGAAACCGTCCGATTTCACCAGGAACGGAGCGTTGGAATGCCTGGTCAGGTAATCAGTGTCCACGGTGCCCTGTTCTATCACAAGATTGCACAGGGCCAGAGCCAGCATCAGGTCCGTTCCTGGACGGATGGGCACCCACTCGTCCGTGTGTGGGCCTGCGCCCCGAAGACGCGGATCAATGACGATCACCTTCATGCCACGATTTCGGGCATCCATGAACTGTTGAGGCCACGTGAGCCAGCAGAACTTGTTGCCGCCCGCGCCGGTCATGTTCCAGCCCCAGGAGATTAGGTACTGGGTGTACCTGAAATCGGGATGAAGCACGCCGTGCATCCCGACGGTGTATTCCAGAGCGCGGTATCCCGCGTCAGAACAAAAAGCTCCGTGGTGGAGTTTGGTGGCGCCGGTAGTTTTGACGAAGGCGTCGTCGTAGAATTTTTTGGCTTTGCTTCGACCCTTCTGCCAGATGAGCAGACGAGGGTCTCGCTCACGCACCTCGTTCATCTTATCGGCAACCAGTCCCAGGGCTTCGTCCCAGGAAGCCTCCCTGAACTCGCCTTCGACGCCTTTGTCGTTCAACCGAATCAGTGGGGTTTTGACCCTGTTGGGGTCGTATAGCGCCTGGATTTGGCCGATCCCTTTGGGACACAGCGTGCCCCGATTGCGGGGATGGTTGGGGTGGCCTTCCAAGCTGACGACTCTGCCATTGATTCGGCGGGCAAGGATTCCGCAGTCCTGCTTGCCGATCCAACAGGTGGTTGGGACAAAATCCTCCACCAGTTCTGCGGCGGGAGCGGCGCTATCGGCCATCGGCAGCAGTTTAGCCGGGCCGACAATTTGGCTGGCTGCCAGGATGCCGCCAGTGGCTGCGGTCCCCTTCAAAAACGATCTGCGTGTGACTTTCACATCGACACCTCGTTACAGCTAATCTTTCAACGTTTGCAACGAATCTTGTGGGCACCAGTTCAGCCGTCAGAACAATTTGTATCCGGTGGGACATGAGGAGGGCATGAGGTTTCATGAACCGGTATGTGCGTTGTGTGAGGAATTTCACATAACCGTTTCATTCCGTGAGGAATTGAAAAGGAGCGTGAACCATAATCCACGCTCCTCAAGTTTCTCGTCGCTTCACTGTCGT
>JASLRP010000110.1 GCA_030743915.1 SAR202 cluster bacterium
GTCTGTTGAGGCAATGGTTTTCCATTGGTCTCAACGAATATGATTTTTACATACTACCGCTTGGCTTTTCGTACCCGTTTCAAACACTCAATATCGCCGACTTAAGCAAAGAACCTCGAGACATTGCGGTGATATTACGCGAAGTTGAACGTGCCCAAAAAGAAGATCGAACACATGACCAAGGGTTTTCGTTGATTGGCGAAATTAATATGACATTTGTATCTGTCAAGAAAATAACTGAAGAGACAGACTTGGCCGTCTCCATTTCGCCTGAGGTTGAAAACCCAGTGTTCCGAGATAGATTGGTCAGCCTTATTGACAAATATCCGTACACACATACTCAAGTTTGGGATCGACTCAAGTCAGAAATTCCGGGCGTAAAAAAAGTGACCTCAATTTGCTAATCAAAGGCAAGTCAATCAAAGATGATCCTCGATATTCAAAGTACAATTATCGAAATAAGCTAAAAGAGCAACGTGGTCCGACAAACAATACCCCAAGTTTGTACAACGAAGATTTTGTCAGGCTCGCGATATCAGAGATTGAAAAAAATGTGGAGTCCCGCGCATAAAGGATTTATGAAGTTCAGGCCGACTTGGAGAGTTTGGTGTCTACAGATTAGCGGATATTGGCCACTTCTACATGAAACTGGATGTTCCCGTACAAACGTTACCAATGGTTTGCAATTGGCTACTGAACCGAGTACCAACTGATTGTTTGAACTTGATGTACGGATCGGAGATTCTGGTGACAGCCGCAATGGGTAGGTTGAAGCTGCAGCCACTATTGGTTGCAGCCACAAAGTGAGACCGTTCTACTCTCATAAAAAGGGCGGACATTCAGTCCGCCCCAATTAGATATTGCGTATTCCGAGAGCCTACGTCGTGAACAGGACCGGGTTGCGCAGGGGTGGCGCGATCTCGGACTCGGATAGCGGGTAGGCTTCCTTCTTATAGACCTGGATTCGGTGAGAGCCGAAGTCGCAGATGTAGAGCCGGAAGTCGCTGTCCACCTTGATGGTGATGGGCGACCGCAGGCGCTTGGTCGGCTCCAGGTCGGCCATCTCTCGCAGGCGCAGGGTGGCCTGGTTGGCCAGCACGTAGGTCAGGCCCGACTTCGAGAGGTTGGCGTCGCCGATGAACTGCTCAACGTAGCGGCCCTCCGGGTTGAATAGCTGGACGCGGTCGTTGCCCCAGTCGCAGACGTAGATGTCGCCGTGGGCATCGACGGCCACTGAGGACGGTCGGTCGAACTGGCCGCTCTCGGAACCGGAGCTTCCGAACTTCATTAGGAACTCGCCGTCGGCAGAGAACTTCTGGACTCGGTCGTTGCGCCAGTCGGCGACGTAGATGTTGCCATCCTCGTCAACCGCGTTGCCCCAGGGCATGTTCAACTGACCATCGCCGTCTCCGGACTCTCCGAAGGTCTGGAGGTGCTTGCCATCTCTGGTGAATCGCTGAATCCGGTGGTTCATGGTGTCGGAGATGATGATGTTGCCGTCAGGGTCGAAGCTCATGGACGATGGCCGGTTGAACTGGCCGTCACCGGAGCCTTCTTCGCCCCAGGTGGACTGGATTTCGCCGTCCTTGTCCATGATGGTGACGGAGTGCTTGGCCTCGTCGGAGATGTAGAGAAGCTCGTCATCATCCACCAGCAGGGACGCTGGCCAGGTGAAGTTGCCTCCGCCTCTTGTCCCCAGGTTCTCATCTTCCCAGTTGATGACCCGGACCTCGGTGCCCAGGCCGCCACGGGTCAACACGTGAACGCGGCCTTCCTTGCCGAACCCGACGTCCACAGGGTTGGATGTCACGCGCCTCATACCCATCGTCATTTCGAAGGGGAAGCCTGACCTTAATAGAGCAAACGGTTTTGCCATTGTTAACCTCACGGTTGGGTGTCAGGCATCAGGGAATCAGGTTTTCAGGATTCTGTTGATTGCCAATCCTGATTTCTGATGTCCTGACACCTGATTCCTATTTCAGCGGATTGATCTGTTCGTATTGCCCACCGACTATGGGCGCGGACTCGACGCCCAGCCACTGCTCGAGCGCGGTGCCGTATATGCCCCGGAAGTCGATGTTGTGGGCCATGTCCTCGCCGTTGAGCCAATCACCACGCTCGATAGACGGGTACTCGGCGTACAGTCCGCCGTCCACCGGGTCGCCGATAAAGAATGCGCCTCCGCCTGAGCCGTGGTCTGTGCCTGAGCCGTTGTCGTACATTCGGCGTCCGAACTCGGTGAACACCATCATCAGCACGTTGTCTGAGGCATTATGCTCTCGGATGTCGGCGAAGAAGTCGGATATTGCTCCCGACAGGTCGCCGATCAGCTTGGGTTGGGCGGGATTTTCATTGGCGTGAACATCGTACCCGCCGTGCGCGGTGTAGAAGATTCGCGTTCCCAGATCGGCGGTATGGACTCTCGCCACGTCCCGCAGGCTCTGGGCGATGGGATTGGCGGCGTATTCGATGCTGGACTCATACTGTTCCGGCGCGACTTTTATCATGTCAGCGCCCTTGAGAACATCCTGCCCTGTCTGTGAGAGGTACTCCATGACCGGGCCGGTGCCAACCGCCTGGCCGTACATGTCCTTAAAGATGTCCAGCGCTTCGTTTCTCTGCGCTTCGGCGTTGATGCCGGACATCAGGCCGTAGTTGTCGAGGTTGCTCACCGATGTCACAGGCACGCCGGACATGGTCATGGCGCGAGGCAGGCCGACTCCGAAATTGACGCCTGTAAGAGGGCTTTCGCCATTGGGGTCAAGCTCTTTAATGGTGCGGCCCAACCAGCCGACGGTGGACACTTTCTCAGGCGTGCAGGTGTGCCAGATGTCCATCCCCCGGAAGTGGGAACGGCTGGAGTTTGGATAGCCGATTCCCTGGACGATGGCGATATCTCCCGAGTCGTACATCTCTTTGAAAGGCCCCATGTTGGGGTGGAAGGCCAGGTCATCAGTGAAGGGGAGGACTTGGTCCTGGGGTATGCCCACGGTGGGCCTGCTGTCGTAGTAAATCGGGTTCGTGTACGGGATCACAGTGTTCATGAAATCGTTGCCGCCCGATAGTTGGACGACGACCAGGACCGGGTCTTTTCCGTTGCCATTCCCTGCCATGTGATTCGTGCCTCCTGATTGAATGCTTATTGGTTGTGTCGTTATGTCGGATTAAGCGAACTGATATTCGCGGGACGCCACGATGAGTTGGAGAATTCTGCCGATCTGGTCGGCGTGTTCCTCTCGCGATTCGTCGGAGTCAAGGTCGATCTCGCCGATGTTGTTGGCGTGACGTAGCAGGGCGGCCTGAGTCGTTTCACCAACTTCGAAGGGGCCGACCAATTCCACGCATCGCTCCACGAGCTGATCAGGTGTGAGCTTGCCTTCCAGTCGGGACAGGATATCCTGGATTCCAGGTTTGGAAGTGTCGCTGAATTGGTTGACGGCGAAGTTGACTCGCTCATTCAATGTGCCGCCATCAATCCACTCGGAGCCAGTGTGCCAGCCTTCGACGGTGGGGGGGTTCAGGAGCGCCTGACCCATCACCGATGTCGCGCCGCTGAGAGCTCCGATAAGGTCGGTCGCTTCTGGGAACTGATACGTTCCCACCAGCTTGATGGTGCCGGCAACAAGCTCCGCAGGATTCTTGACCTTCTGCTGTCGGGTGTTCTTGAAGAAGTCGGAGGTGAAGAGCGCTCTCAGGACGGGCACGATCTGCCCGTCATTGTCTTGGAACGCCTTGACCAGAACATCGATTGCTTCGGGATCGTTTGGAGGCTCGATGCTCCATGTGTGGACCTGCGGTTCGTCTGCAACGAAGAAATTATACAGGTGCCGCGCGATGAACTTGGCGGCCGCGGGTTGCTCAACGATGATGTTGATGATGTCCTCGCCATTCAACGGCCCGGTGTTGCCGAGGAAAGTCTTTTCACTGTCATCGTGATCCTCTGGGTTGTATTCAAAACTGGATTCGTAGCTGCCGAAGGGATAGAGGGGGATTGGCTGCGTGAACGTCCATCCGGTGAAGGCGCGGGCGGCGTTTTTGATGTCATCTTCGGAATAGTTGCCGACGCCCATGCTAAAGAGTTCCAGCAGTTCGCGGCCCCAATTCTCGTTCGGCTGGTCGGAGTGGTTCTCGCAGTTGTCCAGCCAGTAGTTCATGGCCGGATCTTTTGCCAGGGAAACGAGGATAGTCCGCATGTCTGACATGCTGACTTCGCGGAACATCTGATTCTGCTGGATCATCGTGTTGGTGTGTTCGCTCTTGTACCAGGCCGTGGCGAACACGTGGTGCCAGAACAGCGACATCTTTTCTTCGAGAGGGCGCTTGGTGTTGATCATGCGCCAGACCCATCGGCCAGACCACAATGGCATGGCGTCGTTGTAGGTTAACTCCAGGTTGTAGCGCTTGAGAACGTCTTCGTTGAGGTCTTCGAATCTGTCAGGGTGCAAAAGGTCTTCGACGATCTCGTCGTAGTCTTTCGATGCAAGCTCTTCCTGCTCGGCCCTGGTGGCGCCAAATCCTGCGCGGCGCATGAGGTGAGAAATTAGAGCGAGGTCAGTTTCCGGCATGTTCAGTCCCCCTACGTGTGAAGTTGGTGTCTGTGTAGCGTGGCCCATCGGACAGGGCGCACTAGGACACACGATGGCTATGCGCTATTTTACCTCACAGCCGTGTGGGGTTCAACGATGAGCGAGGGATTCGGCATAGAGAGTTTTTGATGGAGTAGTCTTCGTGAGTCGGGAGACTAGGGACAGGTGAAGATCTGCAACAGAAGGTGTGTAGTAACTACTTCTATGGCGTTTTCGCGAGTGGGGACAACTTGTGGGGTCTGCCCGCCAGGGCGTTGGAGCAAGTAATCTGCCACGATTGCGATTGCTTCGACACGTTCGGTGGTGTTGCTGTCGTTGAAGTCGTAACGACACATGGGTGATGATACCGCGAAAGCCAGTCGCGCAGGCGAGCCTTCAAATCCCGTGACCGCAATTGAGCGAACCTCGAAGATGTGATCACCGACCGTCATGGAACTGGATGCGGTGAAAGTGGTAGTGTTGCCGATAGTCGTCCAGGCTCCACCGTCGAATCGCATCTCGTATGACAATGTGCTGGGAGTTGCATGCCATTTGAACGTAGGTGTATTGTTGGATTCTGGCGTCGTTGTTTGTAAGTCTGTGGGAACCTGCGGGAATACTTCGGGCGAGTAGGCAGGATAGGCATCAAACGCTGGATGGTTCGTTATGTTTTTTGAGGCCGAACCATCAGAGTTCATGACGTAGATTTCCCAACTGTTTGATTGACGTGCAGACATGAACGCGATTCTGGTGCCATCTGGAGACCAAGTTGGGCTCTCGCTTGATCCGGCAGTCAATAACATGGGAGAAGATCCGTCTGCGTTCATAACGGAGATTCCACCGCTAGCAAAAATGACTTTCATTCCGTCTGGTGACCAGGCTGATCCTGAATCTGGAGCATCGTTATCTGTCAGATTTACTTGATTAGAGCCGTCAGGATCCATTACGAAGATTTCCCAGTTGCCTGCAAGGCGCTTCGTGAACGCGATTTTTTCACCAGACGGCGACCAAGAGGGTAATCGTTCACTCTCAGAAGTACCCGTCACGTTCAATGTGTTAGTACCGTCCGCGTTCATCACATAGATATCATTGGAGGCGTATGCAATTCTAGTGCCATCAGGAGACCAGCTAGGTGCCTCTTCACGTGTAGCTTTGTTGGTCAATCTTGTCTGTTCTGTTCCATCTTGATTCATTACATAGATTTCACCTTGACCATCGTCTCGCCGCGCTTGGAAGGCAATCAACTTTCCGTCAGGGCTCCAAGCTGGATCGTAATCCTCTTCAGGGTCGTTAGTGAGTCGAACGAGGTTCGATCCATCCGCATCCATCAGATAGATTTCGCTATTGCCATCCCTGTTGCTCGTAAAGGCGATCTTGCTCATTAGGCCTGTCACGCGGATGAGCCCGACTTTGGTTTCGGTGTCTCTTCCGAAGGAGTTTGTCGAGGTGAGTATCACGGTGAACACGCCTCCTCGATTGTAGGTGTGGGACGGGTTGCGTAGCCTGGATGTCGATCCGTCGCCGAAGTTCCAGAGCCAGGAAGTCGGGTATCCGGCGGACGTGTCGGTGAACTGGACATTCAGCGGCGCGTCACCCGTTGTGGTGGAATTGGGCGTGAAGTCAGTTCGGGGCGGTTGTTCGGGTATCCGCTCGAACGCTCCAATGTCGCTAGCTGAACCTTGTGGTCGGGCGACCCCGCGCTGGTCGGTGTTCGGCGCTGTGCTGTCGTCTCCGGCGTCTATAGCAGGACTGCCGGATTTCAGCGCGTGTGTGAGCGTGGGGCCGCCATTGTCCTGCAAGGG
>JASLRP010000111.1 GCA_030743915.1 SAR202 cluster bacterium
TTTGACCAGCGACGCCCCCATAGCAGTGAACATGGCATTGTACAGCGGGACAGTGACCTGCTGGCCTTCGCCTGTGCGGGCTCGATGAAACAACGCGGCGGTGATGGCTGGAGCGGCGACCATTGCGCCGAAAATGCTGGCGTATGGCAGAGATATGAAGCTGGGGCCGGTCGCCCCATCAGGCGTGCGGTCGGTGTAGATGCCCGTCGAGGCTCCGATGATGGTTTCCCAAGCCGCCAGACCGTTCTCGGCATGGTTGGAGTCGAAACCTGGCAGAGAAGCGTAAACCAGGTTGCGGTTCAGGTCTCGCGCGGCCTGATAGTCGGGCCATGCCCTGTCGTCGCTGGAAAGGAAACTTTCGATCAGAACATCCGAAGACTGAATTATCGCGTTGAGAACGCCCGTGTCTCGTTCCTGCTCCAGGTCCAAGACCACGGATTTTTTGCCACGGTTCCAGACAGAGAACACCGGATGACCTCGAAGAGGATCGCCGTCGGGCGGCTCAATCTTCACAACCTCGGCCCCCTGGTCGGCCAATAGCATACCCAGCGCCGAGCCCGAAATCTGCCCGCCGATCTCCAGAATTCGATATGAGCCAAGAGCGCCCGCCAACATTCACCTCCTTGCAGCTAGGCCGATTTTAACATTTCGTCGCCTCAACCGCAGAGTTTTTCCAGAGGGCCTTAACTGACTGCTGAAAGCTGACAGCTATCGTCAGAGTTTGCGGACCCTGCCCTCGGAGCCGGACACTTCCAAAAGCTGGCCGTCGCGAATGTTAGTCGTCGCGTTCGCCACTCCCAGCACGGCGGGGATGCCGTACTCTCTGGCGGTGACGGCGGCGTGGCTCAGCACTCCGCCCGTCTCGACGACGATGGCGCTGGCGACCCCAAATAGCGGAGTCCAGGCCGGCATGGTGGTTCTCGCCACCAGCACGTCGCCGGGTTTCAGGCGGTCGGCTTGGCCAAGGTTCATTAGGATGCGAGCAGGGCCGCTCGCCGTCCCTGGAGAGCTGGGGTTGCCTCTCAGCACGTTGGGTTGATCGGCCCGGAACCGGTTTCGGCCATCGAACAACGAAAACCCTGAGATTCCGGTTGGCCGGGGGGCGCCCACGTAGGATGGGGGCGTTATCTTTGCCCATTGAGCCAAATCTTTTCTGTATCTCCCTACCACTGCCTGATAGTCGGCTCCCTCTGAGTTCAGCGCGGCGCGAACGTGAGCGACATTCAGGTAGAACACGTCTGGTGGATCGTCGATATGCCCATCTGAGACAAGGCGCCGTCCAATCGCAAGAGCCAACCGGCGAGGCGTGAATGCCAGGCGCTGGTCGATATAGAAATTGTGGTCTTCCTGAAGAGGCGACAGGCTGGCGGCAACCTCCAGCACACCCTCGAACCGCCGTTGATCCTCGGGTTTGATCTGCGCCAGCGTGTCCTGAACAGCCTGATCGCGCTCATCCTGTAGGCGCAGCAACTCTTGGTCTGGGTCGTAGTCCTCCATCTCCAGGTACGCTCGAAGCTGGCTGAGGGGTATGGCCGGATTCTCGGCCCATGTTGGAATTGAAAAATCGAACAGGTCCGACCGCCAACCATAATCGTCGAGATATTTCGAGAAGGCTTTCAGGAACGGTTGAGCGTCGGGATTCGATTGCAGCATATCAAGAGTCTGCTGGGCAGTGTCAGGAGTCACCTCGCCAAGTCTGTCACGCACGTCAGGGACCGAGCCAGCAATCCTGCTCAACTTCCAAAGCTCTCTACCCGCCTCGACACTCTTGTTGCCGTGGCCCTGAATCAGCCGCGTGGCGTCAAGAAAACTCCCGCCAGTCAGCTTTCGGTAGGCGTCCAGAAGTAGATTCATGGCGCCGAACCAGGGCATCACGGCCTGGCTATGAAGCCGGCCCTGACGCCTGCGGGTCTTGAGAAGCCTGTCGATCTCGCCGGACAGGCCGTCGTTGGACATTGCGTCGAAATCGGTGGCGCGATAGAACTCGATGTAACGCTCGACCTCCGGCAGGATGCGGTTCTGCCACTGAGGCCACGCGGCGGCCAGCCTCCTCAGCATGTCATCGAAAGACCGGGGTGGCGGAGCCTCGTCCAGCTCCACGTGCATAAACATGTAATGGTTGACCAGCCGCACGTCCGTGCCCAGCCCGAAGCCCTTGAGAAACTGCTCGTCGAGAAGCTCATACCCCAGCGGCGTAATCACGTCTGGGGCGTGCATGGGATCGAACTCCCAGTGTCGCAGGGCGTCATCGGGATCATCCCAAGAAACTGGGAACTGGTCGTCGGATTCGAGCATCGGGCGCGTCACCTCGGCAGTGTGGAGTCTGAGGAATCATAGCAGAGGCGAAACTCAGGCACCTTGATGATTCAAAGCTTGATTTATTGAACCAAACGATGATAGGCATCGACAACGTTTCGGGACGGCGCTAAACTGGTTACAGTATGTTTATTCAGTCATTGAATATTTATGTGAACAATATTCAAACTTAGCATATCGCCAACCGCTACTAACGAAACATTGTAGAGTTCCCATCACATGGCAATCCGAAACCGCAGAGGACAGAGCAACCGCACCGACTATGGTGAGCTGGTCGAGGTGGCCCGGTTGTACTTCGAGACCGGAGCGACTCAGAACGATATCGCCGAAAGCCTGAAAATCCCCCAGGCTCGGGTCTCCCGACTGCTCAAGCAGGCCGAGGACGAAGACATCGTTCAGCACGTCATCTTTCCCCCGCCCTTGCGCAGGCTGGAGTCTCTGCTCATGCGGGAGCTTCGAGAAAAGGGCGTCCGCGACACGCGAGTTGTGCCACGGGGCATTGGGGCCAGCGCGGCCAAAAATGAGGACAACCTGGGCATTGTGACAGCCGAATACCTCATTGACGCCATTCTGGAAAACCCCAGCGACACGGTGAGCGTGTGCATGTCCTGCGGCAACACACTGCTGGCGGTGGTGATGCAGTTCACTGATTATCTGCGCCGCAACCACGACGTTTTGGAGGAGTTGAAGCAGAAAACGCTGGTCCTCTACCCGCTGAGTCTTTACTGGGAGCCGACGCTCCAGTTCAACATCGACAGCGAGTATCCGTCCACCAGCATCTATCCCTCGGCCCTCGTCGTGTATCTGGCCATGCAGTTGATGACGCTGGGGTGCAAAGTCATCGCTCACGCCCCTCAACCTCCGCTGGATTTTTACAGAGAGTTCGACGACATGGATGAGGATGTGCAAACCCGTCAGGTCACCAAGTACTCCAGCTACCTGGAGCAGGCCAAGAGCGCTGATATTTTCCTGTTGGGCATCGGCGCCGCTCAGCACGACGCCCGGTACGGCACGGTGCTGGATGAGTTGGGCATTGATCTAACCGAAGAATTTACAGACGATGAAGGCATGGCCGGAGAGATCGGATACCAGCCCTTCGATTCCAGGGGCCAATTCGCCCATTTCCCCAAGCTGATAGCAGTAACTGGAGAAGAGTTGGCCGACCTGTCCGCGTCCGATACCAAGATTATCGCCATCCTGGGCGGAGAGCAGAAAATCCCCGCTCTGAAAGCATTGCTCCAGCGCGGCCAGCTTCCATTTAACGTGCTTGTAACCGACGAGGCAATTGCGAGCATCTTCGACACCGCGCCCGCACAGAGATGGTGACGAGCAGAAAAGGTTGTCATGACACTTATCAAGCCGTCGAAAAATCCAATCCTCAGCAATTATGCCGCCGACGCCTGGAGCGCAGACAGCAGGCACGACGGACTGGATTCGGTCATCGCGGCCATCGCAGACGGCGCGGCGCTGATCGAGGAGAAGGTCCGCGCGGCCACTCTGGCTGATGCCATCGGAACGTCGGACGAGGTCAACGTCCAGGGCGAGATCGTCCAATACCTCGACACCGCCGCCTCGGACGCCTTTGTGGACACTCTCAGCAGGAGCGGTCGAGTTGCCGCCATCGGCTGTGAGGAGATCGAAGGCACGGTAGTGGTGGGAGACGGCCCACAGCACAATTACATCGTGCAGATGGACCCGCTGGACGGCTCGTCCAACATCGACGTCGCGGTGAGCATCGGCTCCATATTCGGCATCTGGCGTCGGGAGGATGGAGAGGCGGTTAATGACGCCTCGCTCCTGAAACCGGGAAACCAGCAGATCGCCGCCGCATACGTCGTCTATGGCTCCAGCACAGTGATGATTGTGGCCGTGGAGAACAGCGTCCAGGGCTTCACTCTCGACCCTGAAACCCGCCAGTTCGTCCTGACTCACCCCGATCTGCGAATTCCAGAAAAATGTTCCTGTTATAGCGCCAACGAGGGTAATTTTGACAAGCTGGACGATTCAACTCAGAAGGCGTTCATCGAGTTGAGAGGGAAATACTCCCTGCGGTACGTCGGCTCGCTGGTTGCCGACTTCCATCGGAATCTATTGAAAGGCGGGATTTTTCTGTATCCCGGCGATCCCAAAAGTCCCAACGGCAAGCTGAGGCTGATGTACGAGGCCAATCCTCTGGGTTTCATCGCTGAGCAGGCCGGCGGGGCCGCATATTCTGACAGCCAACGAATTATGGACATCCAACCAGAGCATCCTCATCAGCGAACGCCGCTGATACTTGGCAACAGAGACGTTGTAAAACAAACGATAGCGATCATCAACAAAGCCTAACCAGGGCATTTCAAGACGATCTGTCTAGATAGGAGACCCATACATGAACCATCAAGAATTACGAGACAACGCCAACGCCCTGGTCGCCCCCGGGAAAGGCATTCTAGCGGCGGATGAAAGCACAGGAACGATCAAAAAGCGGTTCGACAGCATCAACGTCGAGTCCACCGAGGAGAACCGACTGAACTATCGCGAGATGCTGTTCAGGACAGATGGGGCCGCCGAACACATCAGCGGCGTCATCCTGTATGACGAGACCCTCCGACAGAAGAGCGCCATCGACGGCGTTCGGCTGGTAGATGTTCTTCGGGCCCAGGGCATAATTCCAGGAATTAAGGTGGACAAGAGCACGAATCCCTTGGCTGGCTCCAACGGAGAGCTTATCACCGACGGCCTGGATGGCCTGCGAGACCGATTGGCCGAATACTACGAGTTGGGAGCGCGATTCACCAAGTGGAGAGCGGTCATCACCATCGGCGACGGCATCCCCTCTCGGTACTGCATCGAGGCCAACGCTCACCTGCTGGCCCGATTCGCCGCCCTGAGCCAGGAAGCTAACCTGGTCCCCATCGTCGAGCCTGAGGTGCTGATGGACGGCGACCACAGCATTGACCAGTGCTTCGAAGCCACTGAGACGACATTGCGAGAGGTCTATTACCAGCTAGGTCTCCAGGGAGTGTATCTAGAAGGCTCTCTCTTAAAACCAAACATGGT
>JASLRP010000112.1 GCA_030743915.1 SAR202 cluster bacterium
ATCGACATCGGTCTTCTCTCTGTTTGTCAGGCTGGAGCGATGCTCGCTCTCCAGTGATGTGATGGAACCGGGGGAGGAGAAGTACACTCCCAGAAGTTCGCTGGCTGAGCTTATGAAGTTGGCCAGGGCGTTTCGTCCGTAATCTTTGCTCTCTTTGACTGCTGAGTTGTTGGCGGTGGCTGTGATCGTGGTCATTTGAGTGTCTCCTCATCTGTTGTTGTTCAGTTACTTTTGATGTCCCTATTGTGCCGCGTTCGAGGAGACTCGCCATCCAGAGAACTTTCCATTTCTGAAGAGAGGACAAAATGCGGGAGCGCAGGACCATGTGGTAATAAATTACCAATTGTGAATATCGACACATTGTTCACGCCTGATCAGGCATAGGTGGGTGTTGTGTCTGGAGGCGAAAGGCAGCTATCAGGCTCGACGAGAAGAGATGAAGAAAAATGCCCAGCACGCAAAATGAGCAGACGATCACAATTTGACCGCCTGCTCAAATCCTATGCCTCGGAGGGCTCTAGTCGAAGTGGTACTGGCCCGTGGAACTCCCCACTCCGTACACTCCAACGATGTGCGCCCCGCCGTGCAGGTTGGCCAATTCACCTGTGCCGGTGTTAGTGACGAACATTCGATCACCTTCCCATTGGGCAGGCGAGGAAAGCCCTCCATGTTTTATTCGGTTGTACTGGATGTCTATGGAGCCTTCGTGGCCATCTATCGTGCCCTCGAAGTGGATGACTCCGTGGGCAATCAGGGGACCTGCCCCTCCGCCATGCTCTACTCCCGTCTCCTCCAACAACCCCGTTCCTTCCAGGTTGCCTTCAAGGACAATAATGGTATCAACACTGTAGAACATGTTTTGACCGACCACCTTGTCAACTGAAAACGTGCCCGGAATGACAGTGGAGACAAATGTGCCTTCGGTGGGTATGGGAGTCGAGGCCTGAACAACCGCGACCGCCGCCAGCGTCATGAGCGCCACCAGCGACATTAGGATGACAAATCTAGATTTCGAAAGTTTTATTGTGCGCATGTTAATTCCCCTGTCTAAAATGAGTTAGCAACTATCGGATATTTCGATAATGGTCACGTTGGACCTTTGGCTGAGAGTATGGCTCCTTTCGATCGGTCGGCCCGGCCAGCGTCTCATCCCTCTTGTGGCTTTGGATGATTTCCGAGCGACCGCCTGTGCTGCGCCGGGGGTCCGACGGGCGCTTTGGAGTTAACCTCCACGTTCGACGAATCCCCCGACGACAGACAGGCTATCGGCTCACGCTGAGGGGTTCATCCGAGAAAACTCGTAGGTTGGGGAATTCGGGACACGTAGTTTTTGGAACAAAAAAAGGGGCGCCGTCCTGGCGCCCTGTTATCGTCTACGTGTTAGCCTGATTTGGAGTTATGGGGATTTGATTAGCTGATGACGCAGGGCATAGTTGACCGCGTCTGCTCTGCCGCGTGCGTCGATCTTTCGGTAGATATTGGTGATGTGGCGCTCGACGGTCCGGACGCTCAGGAACAGTTCGGTGGCTATCTCCGTATTGCTGCTGCCGGAGGCAATAAGACCAAGCACCTCCGCCTCTCGCGCCGTCAGGCCATCGGGCAGTTGGGGAGTCGGCACAGGGGCTGAAACGGTCTGTTGGCGCACGGCGAGAGCGCGATCCAGGGAGGGTTGCATCTTCATCTCTCGGAACTCGGCGATGGCGAACTCCAGGTGTTCCAATGCCTCGTCTCGCCGATCGGGGTAGTGATCCAGGCAAAGATCCGCCATATCAAACCTGGAAAGCGCCTGCTCCGGTCGATGACGCGCTTTGATAGAGACCTCAAGCGCTTCGTGGAAGAATTTTAGCGCCCGATCCGATTCCCCTGCCAAGTTGGCCGCTTCGCCCAAGAGTCGAGGGATACCAGGCCCGCCCGCTCCCTCTTCAAGTTGACCCGCCAGCGTCCGAGCGACTTCGACATCTTTTAGAATCAAAGCCGTTTCGAGAAGAGTTGCCAGCATCGCCCAATCTACTTGATTTTTCGTTAATCGGCTCTCGATCCCCCCCACTGCCAGATTGAAATACTTTTGCGCTTCCGTCAGGCGGCCTGCGTGAGCAAGGCATAGCACATACAGATGAGAAAACTGCGCCTGCAGTCCTGTGGCTGGCGAATCTGCTTCCAATCCAACGTGGCCGCCAGCCTGCGGGAGGAGAGCCAATGCCTCCTCGACTCGACCAAGATAGAGCAGGGGTACCATCCCCCGAGTGGTTGAAATCTGACGCCCCATTGCGGCAGACCCTAATTCTTCAGATCCGACGATCAGATCGTCAATCGCTTGAACCGCGCCTTCCAATTCTCCCTCATACGTCTTAACGTTGATTTCTCTGCCAAGGGAGAGCGCTCTCAGCAACGGGATTTTCGTCTGCTCCACAAATGTCTTTGTTCGATCCAGCATACGCGATGCGCGGTCGCTATCTCCTGCCCACATCAAGTATTTGACGAGACCTCCAAGGAATTCGCCGTGCAGTCTGGGATCAACTTCAGGGATTGGCGAGTCCGCGCCTTCCCGCGCCATCTCGAATAACTCTTCCTGATACTGAGGAGGCCATGTCCAGCCCAAGAACTGAAAGGTGGACCTGACAATATATTCAGGTTCGCCCAACTCTTGCGCCAGTCGCTTTGCTTTATGTAGTAAACGCCAGGCATCTGAGTAATCGCGGACAGAGTATTTAGGGCCAGCCATCGCGATGTCTGCTTCAACGCGATCAATCGTCTCAGGTTCCGCGTGCCTGTCAGCCCGTTCCGCCCACTGGGCGAATTCGGGCATTGATATTCCGGTAGCCGCCCCGAAGGCCATCAGCCCATGGAGCGCCATACGACAAGACTGGAACGCTTGGCCGCTGTCATCACGCGCCTCAGCCAGTGCGTACGCTTCAGGCGCAATTTCCTCGAACACTCGCTCGGGCGCTCCAGCGAGTATCAAACCTTCACCTAGCTCTTTGAGCAAGTCTGACCGTGTTACATCATCTTCGGGATTGAGAGTTTTCTGGACATTTAGACACTGCTCTAGATAAATCGCCGCCTCGTCATAGGCGTACACTGATGTCGCATGATTCGCCGCCAACCTGCCATATTGGAGAACCTTCTCTGAGTCCTGGCGTGCCGGTGATCTGGAGAAATGCCTCACTAGCTCCGATGCATGTGCTTCAAGATCCTGCCAATGTGTGTCTTCCAACATCTCGCCAATACGCGAGTGCATTCTCGCTCTTCGGCTGGACGTTTGCCTCTCATACAGCGTCTGTTCGATCAGCGCGTGAGTGAATCGGTACCGCTCAATCGACCCTCGCATGTCCTCAATCACGTGGGCATCCACGGCCTCGTCAACGACGTTCAGCAAATCATCGTCAGAGCTGCCGGTCATCTGAGAGAGCATGTCGAACTCGAACTCCCTGCCGATAACCGACGCGATGGCAAGCGCCTGGTTGCACTGATCTGACAACCCATCAAAGCGTCTGTTTATGACGCCTCTGATTCCCTGAGGAATTGAGAACCGCCATTCCTGAGTTTCGTCCGAGCCATTCGCCTCCAGCAGCTGGAGCAGCTCGACAACGAATAGTGCGTTGCCCTCGGTCCTGAGATGCACCTTCTCTGCCATGTCCGGTGGCGCTCCTTCTCCAACCAATGTGGTGACCATCTCTCCCACATCACCTTTACTCAGACCACCGAGTCGCAGACTCTGATAGCCCTGGCGCCGAACGAGGCTTCCCATGATCCTGGACAGGAGATGACTGTCGGGGACCTCAATGTCGCGGTACGTGCCGACAATTAACATATTGGACGGTCTCATATCGCCTGAGACGTGTTCCAACAATGCCAGCGATGAGGCGTCAGCCCAGTGCAGATCTTCGAGTATGAGAACCAGGGATCTGTCCGCTGAGACGTTCTTCAGATAGGTAGTGATCGAGTCAAACAACCGGAATCGGGCAGAGGCTGGGTCGAACGCCGGTGGCGAGCCTAGGTCAGGCAGCTTGGAGCGTAGCTCAGGAACAATCTCGCCGATGACTTCTGCGCCGATACCCATCGACGCTCCAAGCCTCTCGGCATCCGACTGCTCGATTTGAGAACGCAGTATCTGAAGCCAGGGCCAGTAGGGAGGCGCGCCCTCACCCTCATAACAGTAGCCCCAGTAAACCTCTGTGCTTCGGGTATCTGCAATGGCAGACAATTCCTGAGCAGTCCGAGTTTTGCCAATTCCCGGTTCGCCCGCCAGCATGACAAGCCTGTCACGCCCAGATATCGCATCGTCGAGGGCCGATGTCAGTTCGCCCAACTCACGCTGACGTCCCACGAAACCTGAAGACTGGTCCTCTTTATTGGGCGCCACGGGTTCTGTAGGAGCAGTCAGCCTGTGAGAGCAGGAATAGCAGAGCCTTGCGCCTTGGGGATTTTCATGGCCGCAGTTTAGACAATACATGGAAACAAGTTGTGCCTCGGGCAGATTGTGTCGAGTTTAACAACACGTTCCCGGATGTTCAACCTGTATTGTAAGGTTTGAACGCCTGCCTGAACTGCTCCAGAGAGCGACGGATCGTGTCGGGGTCTCCCATTTTGCCTTCCTGGATGACGAGACCCAACGGATCGGACATCGCCAGCGCTGTGTCGAATCCTCTGGCTCCGATGTGCCGTTGGTACAGCGGGCCGTTCTCGGCGTTCACTCCGCCAGTGGGTATGACGATGATGCCACGGTGGGCGTCGCGATCGTATGGGTCAAGCATCCTACCCAAACCCTCCGGGCCATAGACCGATGCCGGAAATATCTTGATGGCGTCGGGCGTGATTCCGTCCTCGCCCTCCAGAAAATAGCGGAACTCGGCGGGCGTCATGGCTCCGGGAGCGCTGAACACGTTGGCTTCGCGGGCGATTCTGGCAAAGTCGATCTTCTTGCCGTATCCCTCGAAGGCGTTATCCGGCGACACGACCATGTCGAACCCCATGTCGATAGCCTGGGCCATCTCGTCGTGAGTCGTTACGCTGCCGATTCCCACCAGCAAAGGATCGTCTGTGTACTGGTCGCGCATGGCGTTGATGTCGCTCATGGCCTCTCGGATGATGCCCTGGTCTATGCGATAGGTAACCTCGGGGACGTAGCCAAACTCGTGGACAGTCTTGACGGTGTTGATAACGTCCTCCGGGCCGCGAGCGTGGGCCTTAATCATGATGGCGACGACCGTCTTGGCTCGCAGGGCTTTCTCGACTGCTCTGGCGTCTCGTTGATGCATTGGTCTAGCTCCATACCCGGTCGTGAGCGTCCAGGGCGTCCCATTCATCGGTTGGCTCGAACATGCCTTCGGGATAGGCAGCGAACCGTTCGGGGTTCCGGTTCAGGTGTTCTTCGATGGCCTCCTCGTTCAACTCAATGCCCAGACCCGGAGCGTCGGGAATCTTCACGTGGCCGTCCTGCACCATCTTGCCACCTAGCCCCGTCACGAGGTCGTCCCACCAGGGGATGTCGGTGGAGTGCATCTCCAGGGCGATGAAATTCTCAATGGCGGCGGCGCAGTGGACGTTCGCCATCGCCACCACGGGCGAACCTGCCTGATGCAGGGCCACGGCGATTCCAGCCCCGTGGGCGTAATCGGCTATTCGCTTGGTTTCCAGAATTCCGCCAGAGGTCGCCAGATCGGGATGAATTATCGAAACCGCCCGTCCTTCGATCAACGGCTCGAATCCTTTCTTGAGGTAGATGTCCTCTCCTGTGCATACTGGAGTGTCAACTGCCGCCTTCAGCCTCTGCCACTGGTCAACGAACTGCCAGGGGATCATGTCCTCGTACCATGCCAGGGTGTATTTATCGAGGGCCTTGCCAATTCTGATGCAGTTCTCGACGCCCATGTGACCGAAGTGGTCCGAGGCGATGGGAACCTCGTAGCCCACGATGTCCCGCACCGTCGCCACGTAATCGCACATCTTGTCGATGCCGTAGTCGGTCACCTGAATGCCTGTGAAGGGGTGCATCAGCGTCTGCGATTCTCCTACGACAGATTTGTTGACGACGCCTCCCTCATGGCCAATCGCAAGCTGGACTCCGATATCCATCTTCAGGTACTCGAAGCCCATCTCCATGCGGCCCTTGAGGGCGTTGCCCATCTCCTCGGCATCTGGCCTTGTGGGGGTGTCGGCGTAGGCCTTCACCCGGTCGCGATATTTGCCTCCGGCCAGCATGTAGCACGGGACGCCCCACGCCTTTCCGGCCAGGTCCATAAGGGCCATCTCGACGCCGCATACTCCGCCGCCAAGCCTGCCGTCGCCTCCAAATTGCGTGATTTTGCGGAACAGTCGATCAACATCGCAGGGGTTCTCTCCCAGCAGTCGGCTCTTGAGCATCAGAGCGTAGCGAGCGCTGGCGCCGTCCCGAACCTCGCCAAGACCGATCAGGCCCTGGTTCGTGTACAGCTTGATTATGGGCCACCGCCAGTTTCCGTGACCGACTACGGCAATTCGCATATCCGTGATCTTCAGGTCCGACGGGCTGGAGTTGGTATTGAATCCGCTGGTGTCAACGCGGGGTGGATTTTCGGAAGTCAAAATAGCGCCTCTCGGGTATCAAGTGTCAGGTTTTCAGGTGTCAGGAATCAGCAAATTTCTGCTGATAGTTTAGCGACGATTGAGATGCCAGGCAATGAACACCCGTGTGCTATACTCCCGCAGTCCAATGGAATATCGCCATGTTGGATTTATTGTCAGCTACGCCGACCGTGCACCCTGACACCTGAAAACCTGATACCTAAACTCCCCAGGAGAAAAACCCTTGACCAGATTCGACGGACGGAACAACGATCAGCTAAGGCCCGTGACCATAGAGACCGGAGTGCAGGAGTACGCCGAAGGATCGGTGATGATCTCGACGGGCAGCACCCGCGTGCTCTGCGCGGTGAGCATCGAGAATCGAGTCCCACCCTTTCTTCGGGGCCAGGGCAAGGGCTGGATAACGGCTGAATACGCGATGCTCCCCCGCTCCACCAACACCCGGACGAATCGCGAGACCCGGACTCGCGGGCGCACTCACGAAATTCAGCGGCTAATCGGGCGTTCTCTGCGGGCGGTTGTGGATATGGACAAGTTGGGTGAACGCACTCTCACCGTTGACTGCGACGTCATTCAGGCCGACGGTGGCACTCGCACTGCATCCATCACCGGGGCCTACGTAGCCCTGCATCAAGCGCTGTCAGGATTGTTGAAGGACGGATCGCTGGACGAACTGCCTCTCAGGGCGGCGGTCGCCGCCACCAGCGTTGGCCTCGTAGATGGCGAGGCCCTTCTGGACCTCCCTTATGAGGAAGATCACCGCGCCGAGGCGGACTTCAACATCGTCATGACCGACGCCGGAGAGTTCGTCGAAGTCCAGGGAACCGCCGAGGATCATCCTTTCACCCGCAGTCAGTTGGACGAGCTTCTTGGCCTCGCCGAAAAGGGCATCGGGGAGCTATTCGGCTTTCAGCGCTCAGCCATCGGCTAGGTCCTTCAAGCCAATCAGAAGCAAAAATGGGAGGGTATTGAAAACCCTCCCATTTTTCTTGTTCCAATTCAGCTATTGGCTGCCTGACTACTCCTTGTCTTGGAGAGCCTTCAGCACAGAGGCGGGGTTCATGGGCAGGTTGCGCATGCGGACGCCTGCCGCGTCAGCAATAGCGTTGGACAGAGCGCCTAGAGGAGGCGCGATAGCTGCCTCGCCCACGCCTTTGACTCCGAAGGGGTGGCTGGGGTTGGGTTTCTCCATCATGACCGATTCGATCATCGGCAGGTCGAGAGATGTGGGCATGCGGTAGTCCAGCAGGCTGAAGTTCTGCATGCTGCCGTCTTCGCCCATGTAATACTCTTCGTTCAGCGCCCATCCGACGCCCTGAGCCGCGCCGCCCTGCATCTGTCCCTCCACATAGTCGGGATGGATGGCGGTTCCGACGTCCTGTATAGCCGTCAAACGCGTGATGTCGATCTTGCCCGTCTCTGGGTCAAGCTCGATGTCGATTATGTTCGCCGAGTATGATCCGGCGGGGCCTGTGGGGTTGAGATTCGCCCTGCCAACCACCGGGCCTCCGGTCGCGGCGAGTTGGCCTGCCAGGTCCTGGAAGCTTATTCTCAGTTCGGTGTCAGACTTGTGCTGGACCCCTCCGTCAACGTACTCGATCTGGTTAATGGTCGTGTCCCAGATCAGCGCGGCGCGCACCATCAACTGACTCTTGACATCCTGCGCGGCTTCATGAGCAGCCCAGCCGGTCTTGAAGGCCACTCCGCTGCCGCCGGTGTTGGAGGTGTATCCGATGGTGTCGGTGTCTCCAACCTGGGGGATAACGTCCTCGGCAGCAATGCCCAACACCTCGGCGAACATCTGCGAGACAGCCGTGCGGGAGCCTCCGATGTCAACGGAGCCTTCCACCAGGCTCACTTTGCCGTTGGCCAGCACGTTGGCGACAACGCATGACATGCCGGCGTTGTTCCGACAGAAGCCCATGCCAACGCCCCGACCTCGGAGCTTGCCCTCCGCCTGCTCGATGGGAGCGTTGTAGTGGGCGTTGTCTTTGACCGCCTGCATGACCTCCTCGGCGCCGATGGGGCCGTTTATCACGCCATCGGCTCGTCGAGTGCCCTGGGTGGCGGCGTTCAGTAGTCGGAAGTCGATAGCGTCCATGCCCAGCGATTCAGCGATCTCGTCAACCAGCGACTCTGTGCAATACATGACGATAGGAGCGCCGGGAGCGCGGTACGCCTGAGTTCGAGGCTTGTTGTCCACGACGTCGTAGCCGTCAACCAGCACATTGTCGATGGCATACGGAGAGAAGACCGCTGAGGCCGCGCCGGACAGCGGGGAGCCGGGGAAGGCTCCAGCCTCGAAGGCGAACCATGCAGACGCGGCGGTGATGCGTCCCTCGTTGGTGACGCCGATCTTGATGCGAAGGTTTGCTCCAGATGTGGGGCCGGTGGCCATCAGCACCTCGGTGCGGTCCATGACCGCCTTTACCGGGTGTCCCGTCTTGCGAGACAGAAGGGCGGTCAAAGGCTCCAGGTACGGGGGTAGTTTGCCGCCGAACCCGCCTCCGATCTCCAGAGGCACGACCTTGACCTGCGAAACGTCGATGTTCAGCGTGCGGGCGGTCACGTCTCGGATTCCGAAGTGGCCCTGGCTGGAACACCACACCGTCAGCCTGTCTCCAGGCGCCCACCACGAGGTGGCGTTCTGAGGCTCAATGTATCCCTGGTGGACCGAGTTTGTGTTGTACTCGCGTTCGAAAACCTGGTCTGCCTGCTCGAATCCAGCGTCTGTGTCGCCCAGCTTGTAACGGTCATTGGACGCAACGTTGGGTCCGCCAGGAAGGTCGGGGTTTTCGGGCCAGGATTCATGAAGGGCCACGGCGTCTTCGGCCATCGCATCGACGGCGTTGGTGTACGCTGGAAGCACCTCGTACTCAACGTCGATGAGGGAGAGAAGGTCCTGAGCGACGTGGGCGTTGGACGCGGCGATTGCGGCTATGGGATGGCCCTTGTACAGAACTTTGTCGCGGGCCAGCAGGTTCTCAGAGGGCATGTGTCCCAGCACAGCGGCAGGGCCGGTCGGGGGAGTGTCGGGCAGATCAGCGCTGGTCACGATGGCTCGAACTTCGGGATGGGCCTCGGCCCTGGAGATATCTATGGACTTTATGCGGGCATGAGCGTGGGGACTACGAAGCACTTTGGCATGAAGCATTCCGGGCAGATTCATGTCCGCGCCAAACACGGCGCGTCCTGTCACCTTGTCAACTCCATCGTGCCTGATAGGCCTCGTGCCGACTACTTTATAATCACTGGTCGCGGTGGCCATCTTTCCTCCATGAATGCAGGTATTTTTATGCGTGTGTGGTCTGACGAAATTATGTTAACACAACGCTATATTTCTGGGCCTGTATTAAGCATGGCCGGGCATCGGCTGTGGCATGGATGCGGAGTGACTAATTATTACCCGCGAAGTTATGCTTCGTGACCGATACGCCCAGAGCTAAAGATTCTCAATCTCCACGGGTTCCACGGGCTCGGCAAGCTCGAAGCCCAGGATGCGCGAGTAGAAGTATAGCTCCGATTCCAGAGCGCGTTTGATATTCTCAGCCTTGCGGAAACCGTGCTGTTCGCCCTCGAATGGGATATAGGCCACGGGCAGGCCCTTGTTTCTCAGGGCCTCGACCATCACCGCTGCCTGATTGGGCAGGACGACCTTGTCCTCCAGACCTTGAAGCAGAATGATCGGGCACGATAGCTGCTCGGTGTGGTGTATCGGCGAGCGCTCGGTGTACAGGTCGATGCGCTCAGGGTACGGGCCGACAACCGAGTCCAGATAGCGGGACTCGAACTTGTGAGTCTCGGTGGCCAGGCCCTCCAGGTCGCTGACTCCGTAGTAGCTGGCCCCAACCTTGAACACGTCTCGGAAGGTCAGCGCCGCCAGAGTCGTGTATCCTCCGGCGCTCCCGCCTCGGATGATGAGCCGGTCGACGTCCACGTCGCCACGCTCCACCAGATACAGCGCCCCGTTGACGCAGTCGTCGATGTCCACGATGCCCCACTGCCCATTGAGCTTGCGCCGGTAGGCAGTCCCATAACCGGTGCTGCCTCCGTAATTGACGTCCAGAACGGCGATGCCACGACTGGTCCAAAACTGGTATTCCATGTCGAAGGACGTCCCTGCCGCGCCCGTCGGCCCTCCGTGGCTGACAACCAGCAAGGGCGGTCTTTCGTCCGATGGCCCATCATGATCGCTGTTTTGAGCAGGGTAATAGAAAGCGTACGATGTCAGTCCATCGGTGGTGGGATACTCGATGGCTTCAGGAGCGGAGAGGTAGCCAGCGTCAACACTTATCTCCTCAGAAGTTTTGACAATCTCCATGCTTCCAGCGCCAGCATCAATCTGAACGATAGCGCTTGGCAAATTGGATGACCCTGCTTCGAACACAGCCCGGCCGTTTGACGCCTTGATGTCACCTCTGCCCGCCTCAGTATAGGGAGTTTCGATGGTCTGGAAATCCAGCGTTTCGGTGTTCAGAACGCCGATGTGCCATATGCCCTGCTGGACATACTGACATACCATCCGATTGTCGGACGCGAAGGCGTAAGTCCGAGTGCCCAGCGTCCATGCGGGAGCGGCGAACTCTGCATCCATCGCAACTAGATGCTCCGGACCGTCTTCGGCCAGTCTATAAAGATTCCACCATCCGGTGCGGTCTGAGACGAAATACAGCGTTCCATCGGGAGACCACTCCGGTTGGAAAATGGAGTCTTCGCCGCCGCCAGTCACCATCTGGGCATTCCTCAGGGAGCCGTCATCGTTAACGTCTGCGATCCATAACTCGTTGCCGTCCCAAGGCATATGGGGATGATTCCAGGTGAGCCACGCCAGTTTCGCCCCATCCGCGCTCAGGCGGGGGTCGGAGTAGAAATCGTTTCCCGACGCCAGAACAGTTCCCTCTCCGCCATTTTCGATGTCCAGGCTGACGATGGTGTTGACTGCCTCACGGCCCTCGACGGTATGGTCTTCACGGACGCAATACATCAGGTTGCGGCGGGAGTCGATCACGCCATCAGCATACCGCAGATCAACCGCTGGAGTCAGCGGTCGAGGCTCGCCGCCGGGGTCCTGACGATACACTCTCTGGTCGGCGAAGTTGGAGAACACCAACACGCCGTCGGACACAGCAAGGCATGCCCCCCCGTACTCGTGAACTCGAGTGCGAACGTTGAAGGGCGCGGGCGTGATATCGGTGGTCGTGCCATCAGGCGTTCTACGCACTACGACATTGCGAGCGCCCTCTTGAGGTCGCATCTCGACCCAGTAGATGTCATCGCCATCAAGCTCAATCTGCCCGAGGCTGACCGCATCCGCGACTATCAGATCTGTGGTTATCGGGGATTTCCAAGAGCCGTATGGAGTGGTGGTTAGTGTCATTATTCAAACGTACTCCGAGGTTGAAGTTAAGTTAAGGTGGATTGCTAGAACGCAATATGTCTATCACACCCTCAACGATCCGATCAAAAGATGGTCCGTTGAGAGTGCCGACTTGCCGTAATATCAGATTCCTGTTTGCAGTGAACAGTTTGCCTGGTCTTGCATAGCTTGTTAGTCGCAATGAACCCGTGGCAAAGCTTGCATTATCTAAAGTGATCGCTAGAATGTCGCTGTAAGGATTGCTGGTGATCTGACACAGAATCCAGTCACCTCGCCCCACGCTTGCTAGGGCGACTGCGGGTCTGAGTTTAGATTGCGACAAATCTGAGAAAGGAAACGGTACTAAGACGACTGCTCCTGTTGAAGGTAAGACCATGCTTCGTCCTCTTCGGGGCGATTCCAATCCTCAGCTAGTGATTTCTCACTCAGCAAGGCCGTTTCCGATCGTCCATCCACAGGCTCTTCGTCCAATATGACAACCAGCGCCCGACGGTCGGCTGGTAGCTCGACGGACTCAACAAGTCGCAGATTTCCTTCTTTATCGACGAGAGCTTCATAAGTTTGGACCATTAGTCACCTCTGCTCACAGTTTACACGATGTGCCCTCGAATCGGCGCAGACTCTATTACAGGCAGCGCTCGGTCTCTTCGCGGACGTAATCACGAAGCTCCTGAGGCAGGGCGTCCAGCGTTCCGGCCTTGGCGTTCTCGTTGATTCGCTCGGGGCGGGACGTGGCGGGAATAGTCGTGCTGACTGTGGGAACAGACAGCACCCAGGACAGCAGAGCCTGTGCCCAGGTCTCGATGCCATACTCGGCCAGCGGTGTCAGATCAGGCTGGGACTTGAGGTCTTTGACGTAGCGGCCCTTCTTCAGAGGTTCCATGACGAGGATGCCGGTCCCAAGCTCCTCAGCCGTGGGCAGAAGCTCCTTCTCCACCTCTCGATCCATCACATTGTAGGGAATCTGCACCGTGTCGATGCGGCCCGTCTTCATAAGCTCGACGATTTCGGGATACGCCTCGTCCACCATCGCGGTGACTCCGATCATCCCGATCTTGCCCTCTTCCTTCTGAGCTTCGAGGGTCGGCAGGTGGGTCTTCCAGTCGATCATGTTGTGAATCTGGTACAGGTCTATATAGTCGGTCTGGAACAACTCGAAGGACTGAGCGATCTGCGCCTCGCCCGCCTCCTTGCCTTCGGTCCTGACCTTGGAGGCCATGTAGAACTTGTCGCGACGGCCCTGGGTGGTTATGCCGACGACCTTCTCGGCGTTGCCGTATGCCGATGCGCAGTCAATGAGGTTAATGTCGTTGGATAGGCAATTGTCAACGATGTGACTTCGGACGGCGATGTCCTCATCCGAGGTCACATCGAAGGTCCTGAGCGTGCCCAGCCCGATAGTGGATATTTCGAGGTTTCCGAGTTTTCTGTATTCCAAGCTTTTCTCCCTTTGGTCGTGGTTTCAGTCACCAGAGTATCAGGAAACTGTCCATTCTGAACCGGATCGAAGGATCTCGTCGCTGACAAAACACTGTCGGTTTGCACGCAACCAGATGCTTCGCTTTCGCTCAGCGTGGCGGTGGTTCGTCAATCGGGAAACTTTATCGTAACATCGTCGCCCACGTCTATCACACACAAATCCTCGCCGATTTCGAAGCGACCCGAGTAGGTCTTGCGCGTCCCTGCATCCACCTCCTCCTCAGCAGCGCCGATGGAGCCGACGATGTGGGAGTATACCGCGAGCTTTGGCTTGACCTTCGAGAAGATCACGCCTACCTCTTCGGGTGTTGTGTGATGCTGGATGATGCGCTCGGACTCTGCCGGGTCGCGGCCTGCCGCCGCTCGGCGCGCTCGAACAGACTCCGGGGCGATCACTTCATGGATGAGCAGGTCTGCGTCCTGGGCGTGTTCGATGAGATTCTTGGAATATCGGGTGTCGCCGGACAGCACGACGGATCGCCCCTCATAGTCGATACGATATCCGAAGGCGGGCTTTACGTGGCCGTGGTCAACGTCGAAGGCGGTGATCTGCACTCCATTTTCTTCGTATGCGACGCCCTGCTCTATATCAGTCGCCGACACTTCGATGCCCTCTGGCGCGAACTTTTCGTCCAGGTCTCGGCGGACATGAATGTCTGCCTGGTATGCCTTCTCCAGGTGCCCCATCATCCCTGTTGTGCCCGATGGCCCCCAGATACGGAAGGGAACTTCTCGGCCCATTACCCAGCCCGACAGCCACAGGTCAGGAATTCCGACGACATGGTCCGAATGCAGGTGCGTGAGGAAGAATTTATCGACTGCGCGAAACGACAACCCGATTTGCTCCAGGCGTTGGATGGCCCCTCGACCGCAGTCGAACACGAAGTTCTGGTCCGCTGCCTGCACCAGCGTGCTTGGGCCGAACCGTCGCATCAGCGGAATGGGCGTTCCGGTTCCAAGAAGGGTCACTTTGATTGGGCTGTCGGTCATGTGGATGTTCCTCTGAAGGCAGGAGTTCAGGTCTCTGGGCTTATCATTCTACTCCGCGACGGACCGAGTTCAGCGCAAAGCGTTGGCGTCGGTCTGGCCCAGGACGAACTGGCCGTGGGCCTCGTAGGATGAATTGCTGGCCACGAAGCGCTGGGCGGCGGCGTTCATGTCTCGCAGGCATTGTTGCAGATCGTGAGAAAAGTGCAAGACCTCGCCCCCACCGTGACGAAAGGCGAGGGTCACGGCGTCCATCGCCACCTCGGTGACGTAGGTGGCGCAGCTTCGCATCTCTGTCTGCTGTCTGGAGTCGCCAAGGTTCATTCGATGATCCTTCGTTGTCCATGCAAGATGCTCAAACTGTCCTCAATCTGTCGTCGGTCTGGCCAATTTCCCTGGTTTCAACTGCTAAGATTGAATTATCAACATTGTTGCGACACTACATCCGCGTGGCGTGCCTGAATTGGTTCCGGCGGAGATGGACATCCAAGGATAGCGAGATGGACGCGACCAGGCACGAAAGAGCGCCTGAAAACAGATTTGGCGAAATTGTGAAATTCCTGATAAAAGTATTGCGCTTTTACGGGAACGGCCTCAATCCACTTCATGGTGGGGCTACCGTTCGAGTTTCCAAAAAGACGGGGAAAATTGTGTCCGTGAACCGCCGTTCATCAGTCGGGCGCAATATAAAACATTAGACTCAACAATGGCTGAATATGATGGCGTCGTCGCGTTCAGTTCGCATTTCCGAGAAGTCTTCTATGCTGTCCTGCTCATTACAATAGTCTGCGGACTGGGCGTGCTGTATCATCCGTCAAACACTGATGCAGCAACGATACAGTGGCTCAAGACCACCGCTACGGCAGGCTCTGGAGCAATCGTCGGACTGCTTGGCGGCAAGGGAACTTCCTGAGAGCCGGTCACAGAACTCATGAACAGCAGGGTCAAACCGCTCGCCGACTGAACTGATGCAGACTCAACCCCAGGGCCACGCCAGGGTGTTCTGAATGTGACATGACCCGCCCATCCCAACATAACAACGGCCCATGACACCGTAGAGTTCTGCCGGTGGCAAAGGTGAACTCCTGGAGCACGAACAAATTGGAGACGGGGAAGTCACAGCTTTCAGCAACCAGCCGTCAGTTAACGCCAGTCCAGATGGGCGTAATAACACTGGCCTTACGGGCGACATATGGATGTGCCGAGGTCCGAACAATGCGATTGCGCACTCTGATTGCCGCAAACTGACGGCTGAAAACCTGATACTTCAGTCGCTGCCTAGCTGGGAATCGCCGCGCGCGCGATGTCCAGCAGCGCCTCTTCGGAGTCCTCAAGGTTCACAACGTCGCCGTGGGGCTGAGGAACAGGGAAGCCCGTCTTGTAATACACCTCGATGGTGTTGCCCTCTGGGTCCGTGGCGTACATACCAAAGGCGTTTCCGTGGCTGACGGTGCGCTGAATCTCCACACCTTCTTGCTTGAACACACCATGAAACTCTCGGAGTTCGGCCAGGGTATCAACCTTGAAGGACAGCTGTTGGACCACTCTGGTGTCGTTATCGGAGACGCGGCCTTTCATGATGACGAACTCGTGATGCTCCTCGTCGGGATGGGCGCTCATGAACACCATGCCCCGTTGTTCCAGGTCTTCGTCCGCTATTTTCAGTCCCATGACTTTGGTGTAAAACTCGCGCTGTTTCATCAAGTCGTCAACATAGATTCCCACGTGTCCAAGTCCGCTTACCTGTGGCATTTTTGCCTCCCGTCTTTTCCCGTCATTTTGTCCCGTCGATTCCGAGCTATGGTATTGCGGCCGGGCGTAGAGGCAAGTGTGAAACCTGCCTCTACCGAACCTCATTTAGATGCTAACTAGAGCACGTGGTAAGCAAGCAGATGCTCGCGCATCACGTCCGCGGCGAAGTCGTTCTCCACGTCTCGCAGGACCGAGTGAATGTGGTTGGCGCCGTTCTGGATGTTGTCGTACTCGACTACGAAGTCGCCGGAATGGATGCGATAGTAGTGAGCCTTGAAGGGGTCGATCTCGCCGGCCCATGCCAGATGGAAATCGCCGACGCCTTTGTCCTGGATTGCTGACATCTTGTCGTGAGATATGTCGTGCCTCACCTGCGAGACGTACTCGCTGATCAGAGACATGAGCATCTCCTGCTGAGTGCCGTTCATCTGAGAGCCGGGGAGTCCCTCCTCTTTTGGAACCAACGCTTTGGAAGCGTTGTAGGTGAGGATGTCCGAGGGCGCGGCGTCCTCAACGATGGCGCGGGAGCGCTGGCCGGAGTCCAGGCTGTTGATAAGCTCCAGAGCGATGTCCTCGCGGTTGCTGAGAACGCGCAGTCCAGCCTGCGGGCCTTTCAGCACCTCGGCGGGGTTGATGCCGAAGAAGAAGGGCGTGGTGGCGATAACCTTGTCGCCCCAGAAACTGAAGTGCAGGGAGACGTGATGGCCTTCGGCCCTCCAACTCCACGGATCGTCTCCTCCAGGCTCGCCGAAGATGGTCCAGTAGTATAGCGAGGTGTCCCGCACGAAGGACACGATTCCCGCCTCTTTCTCGACGAGGCCGAGAATGTCCTCGTGGTCGATAATCTGCTTGGTCCGGTTGTAGGCCACCGGGTCCAGAGTCACCTCCAGAATGGACATGGCCAGCGCTCGCTGGTTCTCGTCCATGTCTCTCAGCGCCAGTCCGTGCCGGTTCATGGGCGGGTAGTACCAGAAGACGCGCTCGCCATCCAGGTAGTTGAATGTGGCCTTGTCTTTTTGTTCAGCCGACAGACTCGCCAGGAAGGCGCTGGACGCCTGGGCAATCTCCGCTACCGCATGGGATTGGTCGTGATCGTGGTCATGGTCGTGATTATGGTCTGTTGACAACTTGTCCTCTCCTTATCGGGCTCATATACATTGGTTACCTGAGATCGGGCGCCACCTCCTCGCCGAATAGCCTGACGGATTTCAGCATCTGTTCCGTGGGTATAATTCCGCCCACGTTGGACTCCATGATGAACCCGGACAGCCCCAACTTGTCCCGAAGTTCGATGAGTCTCTCGGTTACCACATCGGGCGTTCCGTAGGCCAAACGGTCTCTGAGAAGGTCATCGTAGGTGATAGTTGCGAGGCGCTCGCCGCGTTCGGCCCTCTCCTCTCCAGATTCAGTCCCTGCCCTGCCCACGGAGCCAGTGAAGGCTTCCTGGAGTCGGGCGTACGCCTTCAAAGCGCTTTCCTGTGGCTCGGAGTGGGCCTGCTCCATGCTATCTGCCACATAGATCGGAATACGAAGGACTATCTTGCCATCGGGATTCAAGGCTCTATAATCTTCTATGGCAGCCGCCAGATCAACGACGGTCATTCCCCGGAGGCCTACCAGGATGTCCAATCCCATATCTCCAAAAATGGAGAAGGTAGGTCTGGTGGTCGCGGCGGCCCACAGAGGGGGATAGGGCTTCTGGTACGGATTGGGTATTACGTCCACGTCCTTGAATGCGTAGGTGTAGCCTTCGTGGGAGAAGGTGTCCTCCGTCCAGGTCATCTTCATGACCTCCAGATATTCGCCGATAAG
>JASLRP010000113.1 GCA_030743915.1 SAR202 cluster bacterium
CCGGAGTGTTGCGAGGTCCATCCGGGAAACCAACCCAGGTCCGGGCGTCCATGCCGCCGTCAAAATGACAGACGGCGCAGGATATCCAGTTGTCGGTTGTGAGGCGCGGTTCCGCAGCAGAGTTGAATATCTTCTTCCCCAGTAACACGTCCGTGGCCAGAGGGATATCTGTAACGTCAACTGTACTGGTGACCGCAAGCGATTCTGTATTCATGACCGACATCGTTCCATCCAGCACATTGGCGACGAACACGCGATCCCCATCCGGCGTGATGGCGATTCCACGAGGATTTGCCCCTGCTGGAATCTGCGCCAGACTCTGTCCGGTATCGAGGTCGATAACGGATATGTCATCGCTCCCAGCGTTGGAGACATAGAGGGTCTGCCCGTTGGGGGCCAGAGCTGCGCTGAAAGGCATATTCACCGGATCGTCTATGACATCGAGACTGATCCGCTCTCGGGGCAGAAACTCCATCTCTCCGATATTCAGCACGTTGACCACCGGGAATACTGTGGTGTCAAACAGTAAGGCGGCGTTGGTCGAATTGGAGCGTGTCTGAGGCAAGTAAGCCCTGCTTCCGTCTGGCGAAATAGTGATGAACTGGGACATGTTCGTCCCAGATCCAGCGGTAACCGTCAGACTCGCGGTAAGGTCTGTCGTGTCAACCAGCGTGACCTGTCCCGTGAACAGGTGGGTCACCAGCAGGGAGCGCCCATCAGCAGATAATGCCAGACCAGCAGGGAATGGGTCGACTGGAATCCGGTCCAGCACTGAGTTGGTGGCAAGGTCAATGACACCAACTCTGCCAGAGCCAAACTCGGTAAAGAACACATGCGAGCCATCTGTGACCACTCCGTACGGCATGGCCCCAACCGGCCATTGGGTTGACTCTTCGAGCCGGGCCAGATCGATCAGTGAAAGGGTTCCAGAACCGTGATTCGCGACTACCGCTTGCCGTGAGTCTGGCGTAATCGTAAGAGTGCGGGGATGGTGTCCAACCGAAATCTCGGCCAGGGGCAGAAGCGTCACAGCGTCCACCACGGTGACGGAGTCGCTGTCAGGGTTGACCACGACGACCCACAGGCCGTCGGGCGACACTACGACGGCAGATGCCACGACTGCTGCGCGGGCATGCGTGACGACTGGCGGCGTGACCTGCGCTGCCACCGTGGGCTGAACTGGTCTTGGCGGCCCGGCCACTCTGGCCGCAGTTGGGACCGGTATTGATGTGGCGACGACAGGCGTCGGAGTACCGGGGATGTTCGTTGCGACGACGACGGGACTCGGCTCCGGCAGTGCGGTCGAGGTCGGAGCGATCCTCGGTTCACCGACTATCCCGACTGCCTTTGGCGGCGCAGTATTTCCACAGGCAAGTGTCAGCACGCCCAGGATTATTCCGAGCCCTGTGAGAATCAGTTGTTTGGCTGGCATATGTGAATGTCGTCGAATCTGACGCTGCTGTCATCCAGCACTTCCAGCCAGACCCCTCCAGCCGCCAGTGGACTCGGGTCCAAGAATTCGATCTCGGTCGCTCCATCGACGGCGACCCTGACTGTTCCTCTCAATAATGAGATCTCTACAACGTGCCACGAGTTCTGTGCGTGATGCACCGAGGCCTGATCTACCATCTGTTGCTGAACGCCGTGCTTGTGCAACTGCATACCTTCAGGTCTGAATGCAATCAGGTAACGCTGGCCGTCCCGTGCGTGGAAATTGAGATGCAGTCCCCCTTCCTGAACCCTGACGCGCAACCGCCACACGACCTCATCCCATCGGCCTTCAACTGATGCGTGGACGTGTCCCTGTCCTAGTAGAACCTGTGAGCCGTCATCAGGCACCACTGACCAGGCAGAGGTCGGGCCAAGCTCCCAGCCATCGATACCGGACTCGAAATCGTCGGAAAATATCTTGTTTTCGGTTGAGAGACAGCCCGCACGCGCCGTCGGGATTTCGCTGGCCATCGGGGTCGGAGTCGGCGGCGGGACGTAAATCTGACGCTCCTCCCCTTCCTGGAGAGGCACTAACAGGTCTGGGCCTTGAAGCGTGAACTGCCGCGCGTGGAAGCCGCCTGTTTCCGTTTCCACGAGCATGTTGACCCACACAGTATCCACCAGCCCTGGCTCGTAGCCCGCGCGACCATTTCGGGTGTCGATGTTGGGAAACGTTCGACTCAGCGCGACAGGATCATACGCCACGCTGGCCCAGCCATCGGTTAATTCAGCAGTCCCGGTATCCAGCAGGAAACCGGGCATGCCGATGGTGAAATAAACATTCCCTCGTTGCTCTTGAGGTGCCGTGACGACTAGAGGCACTCTCTGCAAACCTATGACCGTACTCCATTCCGCATGGGTGGTGGGCGCGGGGACGCTCTCTGGAGACACAACGTACACGTCGAATCTGCCGTCCGCCGCGCCCAGCACCGTGCCTGTTGGGAACGGCCCGTCCATCGGACCTGCGGAGGTTGGAGAATCGAACGTTGCCGTTACGGATACGTGATACACACCGGGGATGGCAACCTCGAAGTCCTGTGCGGGGTCATAGAAGTAGCCTACCGCGTTGGCTCGGCCTGAGATCACTTGGGTGACGCCGTCGGGGCCTGTTACCGTCACGGTGATCGCTCCCGGCAACGTCGGTGCCAACTGCGCTGAAAATGAGAACGTGTCACCTGCCTCTAGTATGGTTCCGGGGCGCACGGCCAGCGGCACGACGAATGCGTCAATTTCTGTCCCTGCGAGAGTCAGAATCGGTCCGCCACTGGGGCCTCCGTTGGCTCCCTGGAACGGCGGGAAGACGCGAGATCCGAGGTCATCATCATCTGGAATCTGCACCCATAACGAGCCATATATCCCATAACGATTCAGATCACGCGTAGTGTCTCGGAACACGGCTCCACCGAACATGAACTTTATGTCGGCTGACCGATCACCCTCAACGCCCATCCCGGGCTGGAGGGCGTACATCTCTCCGAAGCGCCAGTAGCCAGTTCCAATATCGTCGTCACTGATGATCTCTCGTACCCGTTCCCCTGGCCGCTGAACGCCCCCGTACCAGTATCCGTAGGCCACGATGTCGTCAGGAGCCAGTGCGGGGTTGAGTCCAGAGCGAGTGGAAAATGTCAGCGGCATCTCACCAATCCGAATCCGTTTATCGAGGGTCGGACGAGGGTTTGAATGATCGCCTCGGGCGTGATAGTTACCTCCCTGGTTCCAGGCGCGAATGGCGTCTTCGACCAACCCCTCAGTGTCCTGGACAGTGACGATGACCCGTGAGGCGTCGTCGTCAGTTTGCCAGAGGATATCGCCGCTGGCGAAGGGCAATTGAATGTGAGCGCTGTCTCCGGGAGTAAGGCGCGAAGTGAACCAGAGCTTGACGTTGTCGACGGGTGTATCGTCGCGCCCGCGCCGGCCGTGGGCCAGTAAAGGCGTGTTGGTCTGCGCCACCACCTGTCCCCACCGCGCAGCGCCCATCCACAAAACACCGTTCTCGGCCATGTAGCTGACTGTCGTCTCCACCAACAGTTCACCAGGGCCGCTCATTTCCATTTTCGACGGCGATTCCACAGGCGGGGTGAATATGCCGAATCGATTGGCCCTACCCGACGTGACGTACTCGATCTTTCTATCCGGGTCAGAATCGAGGAACAGGCTGGCCCTGACCTCCACCTGAGCCGGAACCCCGGGGAGGACCGTGAGGCCGGGATTCAGAACGTCTCCAACCTCGAACGGCGTCATCGGCAGCGTGGCTGGCTCGATGTCCAATAATTCGGCCAGGAAGACCGTATAAGTGCCTCCGCCCGTGTACACGTTCTCATACACGTCTTGAACCGTACCGATCATCTCAATTGTGTACTCACCATATGCAGGGAACTGGTAATCGAACGCCCCGGAGCCGGTGCTTAGCTGGAGAACCTCGGCCAGATGCCCACCGCCGTTATCCAAAAGCGGGCCTCCACTGGCGGCCGGAGTACGCGTGTATGCCGTGGTGAAGGGCGCTGGACCGAGGACATCGATTGTGCCATCGGGTCGAGTGACTCTGACGGTCAACGATCCGGATGGGAAGCTGAACGTGAAATTCGGCACGTTCGGGAGATACCTGTCGCCGTGAGCCACCATCGGCAAGTAAGGCTCCAGACGGTAGGTGATTGGCTCTCCGTTTGATTTGGAAAAGGGAGGTATGACGTAGCGGTGCGCCTGAGTTGCAATGCGGCTGGCAATCTGGAAATCCGCCGCGTCTTCTCCAGCGATGGTGCCTCGACTGCCGTCAGCACTGGGAACGTCTGTAAGCAGGCTCCAGACGAGATGGGCCGGGTCAGGCGAGCCGACGGTGAATGGCGGGAACGGCAGCGCGTGGTTGGTCATGAACGGGTTCACTTCCGGGCGAGGCCCGCCTAAAGACCCGGTTTCGATGTCGCTGCCCGTGTCGAGCCAGACACCGTATACCCCAGCCCGAATGCCCGCAGGGATATTCATGGTCAGGTTGAACGGAGCGCTGAGCATGTTACTCGTGCCGTCACGGCTGAGGGGGCCGGTCACCAACGCGTTTCCCGCGAGGGAGGGGCCGCCCCGGTGCTCTACCGGCAAGCCAGAAGGAGTGAGTATGTTGGAGAAGAACTGGTTGGCCTGGATGCGTTGGCGGCCCAGAGAATCGATCAGCGGAGCCAACTGTGCAGACAACTCCAGGCGACGACCAACCAACTCGGAGGTCGAATTCTGGGCGACGTATGTTGTGGCGATTCCTTTGATGGTCACCGACCCGCCGGCGCCGAATTCGCCTGTCATCAATCCGCGGAGGGTGAAGTCAAGATGGCCAGGCAGCGTCGTGCCGCTGATCACGAATGGAATGCCATCTCCTTCTGGGGGCCCAAATGGTACTTGCGCCATTGAGCCGGGGGCAGCATTGACGCTGGATGGCCGCTGATCGTAGACAATGTTCCGATGCAGCCAATCACCGCCGGTTGGATCGTACTTGACTATGACCCACGAGCCGGGAGGCGCTACGATCTCGGCTGTGAAACTGCCGTCCCGTGCCGCATCGACCAGAGCGACGCTCGCCGTATTCGGGCTGGCCACATAAACCGGGAAGGGGCCCGGAACGGCCCCAACCGAGCCAACCACTCGGGTAAAACCGTCGCCCAACCAGATCAGATCCATCTTGGCGAAATCAGGCATCACGAGAGCCGGGTCGAAGAGGTAGTCCTGTCGCGAGTCGGCGAATACGTTCAGGTCCGGAGTGGGTCGTGGCGCCGGTGAAGGGGTTGGCGTTGGCGTTGGCAAAGGTCGGGGGGTGGCAGTTGGGGTGGCCAGGGGGATCGCTGTTGGTGTGGTCAGGGGTGTTTGAGCCTCGTCTGGTGCTTCATCGGACTGCGGGGTGGTGGGCGTCAAGACAGGAGGCACATTTACCGGCAGAGGTGAAGGCGTTGGCGTTGGTTGCGGTCCTTGCGGTAAAGGCGTGTTTCCGGACGATGGAACAACCGTGAGCATTGGTTTAGGAGGCGTCGAACGAAGAAAGGTGAATGGTGTGGACACAGATGGTACTGTCGGAATCTGGACGATGCTGGGCAAGTCACCTGGAGACGGTGCGGGTTTGCTGGGAGGTGTGGACGGAGCAGTGGACTGGCCACAGGCGGGCAGGAGCGCCAAGCTCAGAAAGGCCCACATCACAAAAAACAACGTTTTGAATGTTGCATTTGGGCCTAGCATTTGCCAATCACGTCCAACGGTGATAGATACAGAAACTCGACAGGGTCTCTTGTGCTGTTCGGCGAGTCAGGCCTGTGTGGGACGCGCCATCCAGAACTTGTTCGGCACAGGCGGCTTTGCCGTCTTACCAGTGTGGACATTGGAACCACGTACCCTCCAGAGCGTACTATTCCATCATGTGAGGATCATAGGTTAACGGGTCATGAATCTTTCGGGTGAGGCATGATGAATATGTGAAGATTGGAGTGTTGGCAGTCAGCCCACACGGGACAGAAAGTTGGTGGAGTGCTTGGGTTGAGATCGCGAGCTTCCTGAGTTGCTGATCGCATAGACGTCTACGCTGTTACGTCCGAGTTTGAACCTCTCTTCGATTCTCCAGGACCTGTGTCCCACTACCTGTTGGAGGAACGGATCGGTCATCCGGACCAAGGGAAGTCGGTGAACGGACACTATCCGCGAATAGTGATGGAGAGTTAACTGGTGTGAGCTCATATTGGACCAGCGAGCGCATTTGAACAGAAACCTACGGTTTTGAATTAGAGGTCGAGTTCTGGGGTGCGCCGGGCAGCAATGGTCACACGATTTTCTCATCTGAATATCGTCTTCCTTGCCATCGAGTTTTGGCTGTCCCAATTTGCCTTTGGAATGGCCATCGCTTGCCAGAAGCCCGCGTGGCCGCTAAGCCTTACTTAGTCCGCATCGAAATCAGTTCACGCTCGATTTCCGCAAACAAGCCAAAGAGCGTGACCATGACTTTACTCTACAAATCCTGCTTGCCATTGATACGAATGCCCTCCTTGATTGCCATGATCCCGATCTGCTGCTTCATCAAGAGATCTACCGTGGCAATAATTTCACCCACCGAGCATCCCACCCAGTTCAAGCTTTGCCAGTAAGAGATCTGTCGTTCTTTGGGCGAGCGCCTCGACGACACGTTGATTTGGGATTTTTCTTGCTGGGCAGATTCCAAGATAGCAAGCCGTTGATTTTTTGACATCCTGCCAGTCCTTCGACACTCACATGGGCGAATGCTTTCATGTCTGGTCCTTAGTGCGGAAGAAAACGATCGTTTTTTTGATTATGATGGTGCCGGAAATGATGGGAGGAATACGCGATGATAAAGGAACAATTTCGGTTGTGTTGCAAACCTTTGGGTAGTCGGATAAAGTCGGTGGAAGTTAGTCGAAAGCCTGGAGCATTTCTGTGACATTCGTCGCGTCAGACAATCCTTTCAAAGGGCGCCATTCCGAAGGGCAGGTCATCCTCCTCTGCGT
>JASLRP010000114.1 GCA_030743915.1 SAR202 cluster bacterium
GCCAACGCTCCTCCGTGAGAAACGACTTTCCGACCGCCGGCCCATCGAATCTGCCAACCCATGCCGTACCCCATTCCTGTGTCGCCAAAGGGCATGGATATGCTCTGCATTTGTTCCAGCGAACCTGCTTTGAGCAGGGGACTGTTCAGGTAATCCATGCAGGCGATCTGGTATCGAGCCAGGTCCAACGCGGTGCTGGAGATTCCGCCTGTTGAGAGGTATATGGAGTAATTCGCAGGCAGGAAAGCCTCAGTGGGGCCGTCGATGCCCCGTTCGTAGAGGTGAGCGCGATCAGCCGAACCGCGCCATCCATCGAAACTGGTGTGGGTGTCATTCATGCCCACGGGTTGGAATATGCGAGTCTCGAAATACTCCTCTAACGGCACGCCGCTGACTGTCTCGATAATGTGTCCCAACGTCACGAAACCTTCGTTGCAATATGACCAGGCTGTGTTGGGCGGGGTTTGCATCTGGATGTCCGCCAGTCTGGACACAAGGTCTGCCCGGTCCTTGTAAGGTGACACTGGCTCCTTCCACATCGGTGGTTGGTGCCCCGTTCGCCCCATGCCACTCTTATGGCTCAGCAGGACGCGGGGGGTGATCCTTCGGGTCGTCGCCGAGTCAGAGATCATCAGGTCTGACAGGTACGTTTGCGCAGGCTCATCCAGAGAAATCCGGCCCTGCTCGACAAGCTGCATGATGGCAGTTCCGGTCATCGACTTCGTGAGGGAGCAGATTGGAGTCACCGTCTCGGGGGTCATTGGAAGTTGTTCGTTAGGACTCCGATAACCGTAGCCTTGGGCGCTGACGACCTCTCCGCTCTTGACGATGGCGACAGCAACACCCGGAATCCCCTCCGCGAGCATGGCTGTTTCTACGATATTTGACTGTTGGTTGGATAGCTGTGAATTCATGCTGGTCTCACATATTGTTCTGCGATGGTCGCAGATGGCAACGATAAATTGTGATATTTCAACATAACGCTGGGGAAACCACTATTCGATATTCCAAATCGATAGGAACATCTGTCGGACGAATCGTTCTGGAATAGTATATACGGTCGCCATGAGCGCCGTAAATCTGTTCGATTTTGGCGCGCAGATCACGAACTGTGTATACCTTAACCATACCTTCTCCTCCTCATATCTACGGAATTGGGGACTGGACGACCATCGCGTCTTTACCTATCATCGAATGGTGGCATGGAAGGCCACGGAATGAGCGCAATGTGTGGGAAACTCAATCGCATTTGGGAGGGATTACCATGCGCATGAAAATGACTATTATAGGTGTCATTGCGGCTTTCGTAATTTCGATAGGCGCCATGATAGCCGATGGTGGGGGTGTTTATGCTGATTCAGGAAGTGGAAATAACGGCGGTTGTTCAGATTTTGGACGATTCATGCCTCCGACGAGTTATGATCGAAAGTGGTGTTCATCTGCCCAATATGCAACGAACAGACGGCCCAACACAGCGGGGTGAGTCTATTGTTCGACACCGATTGTTGATTGCAGTTCCTTCACCGGCTCGCGTTGTCCCCTAACCGATAATGGGATTTAGGTCGTGAGCATGCAGAACAACCTGATTGAGCAACTGGTTGATATCGGCGAACCAAGGGACCAACGTCGGTTCGCTCAAAGCCAGACGGCGCTGATTGACCCGGCTGTAATTCGCGAGATGAAGTCGATGGCCGATGAGGCCGTGCGGGCTGAGACGCCCCGCGCCTTGAGGATCGCCGAGAGCGCGCTGGTGGTCTGCGGTCTGCTCGACGACCCCTCCAGTCTTGCGCTGAGCACCAGGGCGAAAGCCCAGGCTCTGCATCTCATGGGGCGGCTGGATGACGCTTTGACAGCATACGATGAGGCCAGCGAGATTTTCGCCGGCAGCGGCGACGCTGTTGAAAGCGCCAGGTCATGGATCGGCAAGATTGACGTTCTACTCCTCCTCGGGCGGCCATATGACGCGCTGGA
>JASLRP010000115.1 GCA_030743915.1 SAR202 cluster bacterium
GAGCCACATTGGCCACAGTATTTATTGTCATCGGGGTTTGGAGTGTCGCAACTGGGACATACGTTCGGAATCGTATTTCTCCTTTGCTAACGCTCGGCATGTCGCCAGAAGCGAGTTCGCCAAAACAAGGCGAACCTCCAAGAAAGATCACATGTCCACGCCCGCGCCGACTGGTAATTTCAAGATGGAATTCGATTATTCCAACGACATAACGCTCTCAGAATTCTCACACTTTAAGACCGAGGTTGACTGTTGTCAACTGCTACTGAATCTCTGGAATATCGAGTGTATTGGCAAGCGCTGTGGCCTTTGCCGCTAACAAAAGCATGACTTCATGCTTTGGTAATGATCACAGCATAAGGAATTGAGAACCTCATATCGGGCAGTCTCAAAACGCTCAAGTGAGTTCGATTCGCAACAACCGCATGGTTCAAAAAACGAAGCTCATCGGGAGCGATCACGCGAATAAACTGGTTCTGAATCTTGTTAATATGTCGTTTGACACCACCGAAACCTGCGTGCTAAAATTTCTCGATACTGTACCTGTAACAATATTCACAAACGCGATGATGGGGAGTAGTAACAGCGGTCTCCAGCGATAGAGAGTCGGAGATGGTGGAATTCCGATGCCAGGACTGCTGAGAACTCGCCCCGGAGCATTCGGCCCGAAGGAGTCAGTCCGAGATTGAATCTCGGATGGTCTCTGGGTAAGGCTGGACGGGTTGGCGCCGATATCAATGCCTCTGAGTGGCTCGGCCCTTGAAGGGCTGGACAATTAGGGTGGTACCGCGGGAATTTTTTGTATTGGAATCCCGTCCCTTTAGGGGCGGGTTTTTTTGTTTCCTGGGGAAAGGCTCGACTCTCAAGCGAACTGACATTAACCAATCGCAAGAATTTCAGAAGGAAGGAACGAAATGCAACTGACCGGAGGACAGATGGTCTGCGAGAGTCTGATTCGGGAAGGCGTCGAAGTGATATTCGGCATCCCAGGCGGCACGATTTTGCCGCTGTATCAGACGCTTCCCGAGTACCCTCAGCTTCGTCATATTCTCACCCGCCACGAACAGGGAGCCTCCCACGCAGCCGACGGCTACGCGAGAGCGACCGGACGCACGGGCGTCGCATTTGCCACGTCGGGGCCTGGAGCCACGAACCTGGTAACTGGTATCACCACCGCGTTCATGGACTCTGTTCCCGTGGTAATCGTGACAGGCCAGGTAGGACGCGCGGCCATTGGCTCGGATGCTTTCCAGGAGACGGACATCACAGGCATCACCCTGCCTGTCACCAAGCACAACTATCTGGTAATGACCCCCGAGGAAATCCCCGGCGTCATCAACGAGGCGTTTCACATCGCCAGCACCGGACGCCCAGGGCCTGTGCTGGTCGATATTCCCAAGGACGTGTTCGAGGAGATGGGAGAGTTCGAGTACCCTGAGTCTCTTGATCTGCCCGGATACAGCCCAACGATTCATGGCCACCCAAACCAGATTCGCAAGGCCGCAAAGCTCATCGAGGAGTCGGAGCGACCTGTAATTCTGGCCGGGCACGGCGTAATTATCTCCCGCGCATACGAGGAGCTTCTGGAGCTGGCTGAGAAGGCGCAGATTCCGGTGGTGACAACGCTGCTGGGAATCAGTTCTTTCCCTGACGACCATTTCCTGTGCGCTGGGATGCCTGGAATGCACGGGGCTGCGTATGCCAGCCTTGCCGTTGACCAGGCCGACCTGCTCATCGCTCTGGGCATGAGGTTCGATGACCGGATCACCGGCGACACCTCCAAGTTCTCGGTCAATTCCAAGAAGATTCACATCGACATTGATCCGTCTGAAATTGGCAAAAACATACCTGTGGATGTGCCGATTGTTGGCGACTTGAAGCACGTGATGCAACATCTCAATGAGCGAGTGAAGCCAACGTCGAGAGTCGAGTGGGTCCAGCACGTCGAGGACCTGAAGGCCAATCATCCGTTGATGAATGACCGCGACACAGAGAAATTGCGACCTCAGGAAATCATCAAAGAACTGTCGGAGATAACGGACGGTCACGCGATAATCGTGACTGGCGTTGGACAGCATCAGATGTGGGCGGCCCAACACTACACTTACAAAGAGCAGTGCAGCCTCATCTCCTCCGGAGGGGCGGGCACTATGGGATTTGAGGTGCCCGCAGCCATGGGCGCTCAGGTTGGCAGGCCCGATAAGGTCGTTTGGTCCATCGCCGGCGATGGCGGTTTCCAGATGACCATGTCCGAACTGGCAACGCTGGCCGAGAACAAGATTCCGGTCAAATTCGCCATCCTGAACAACGGGTTCCTGGGGATGGTCAGGCAGTGGCAGCAGCTATTCTATGAGAAAACATACGTTGCCACCGGATACACCGGCAACCCGGACTTCGTGAAGCTGGCCGACGCCTTCGGAATTTTCGGGGCCAGAGTCACGGACAAGAGCCAGGTGAGAGCGACAATCCTCAAGGCGATGGAATATGACGGGCCTGCGCTGATCGACTTTGTGGTCGAGCAGGAGGAGAACGTCTATCCGATGATTCCTTCGGCAACCTCCGTTGACAGCATGATCGAGGAGCCAAAGCCTCAACCAAAGCCCGAGGAGATCCGACGATGACGACCACCGAGATTCCGAAGCACACAATTACCGCGTTGGTGGAGGACAGGCCCGGTGTCCTGAACAGGGTTTCGAGCATGTTCCGTCGGCGAGGTTACAACATCGCAAGCCTGGCAGTGGGCCACAGCGAGATCGCCAACCTGTCGCGAATGACTTTCGTGGTGGAGGGCGACGAGTCCACAGTCGAGCAGGTTACCAAGAACCTTCACAAGCTGGTGGATGTGATAAAGGTCTCGGATGTTTCCAGGCACAATTGCGTTTCGAGAGAACTGGCCCTGGTGCGAGTGCGGGCCAATGTCCAGACCCGCAGTGAGATAATGCAGATCGTGGACATCTTCCGGGCAAACATCGTGGACGTCGCCCCGGACTCGCTGATCATTGAGGTGACAGGGGACGAGGACAAGGTTGACTCGCTCCAGAATCTTCTGAGAAGTTTCGGAGTGCTGGAGGTCATGCGCACGGGCACGATCGCCATGGACCGAGGCATGACCGACGAGCCAGTAGATCGGGACGCCAATGGCTCAAACCACAGAATGGAGTCCGGACTGTAAGCAGGAATCGGGGCGCTCTACGGCTTCAGACTATATACAAAAACTGAGAGGGAATTTACAGCATGGCAGCAACGATGTACTACGAGAACGATGCAGACCTGTCACTCATACAGGACAAGACGATAGGGATCATCGGTTATGGAAGCCAGGGGCACGCCCACGCTCTGAACCTCAAGGATTCAGGGATGAACGTGATGATTGGCCTGTATGAAGGCAGCAGCAGCAAGGAGAAGGCCGAGGCTGAAGGACTGGAAGTCGGACTGGTAGCCGAGGTCGCAGAAAAGTCGGACATCATCATGATGCTGATACCTGATCACTTGCAGGCCCAGGTTTACAGGGAGGAGATCGCTCCTCACCTCCTGCCGGGCAAAACTCTTATGTTCGCCCACGGTTTCAACATTCATTACGATGCCATTGTTGCGCCGGACAGCGTTGACGTTTCAATGGTTGCTCCCAAGGCTCCAGGCCACAGGATGCGCGAGGTGTTTACTCGCGGGTCCGGCGTTCCAGGGCTGTTGGCTGTGCATCAGGATGCGACTGGAAACGCTCACGCTATCGGACTGGCCTATGCGCGGGGCACGGGCTGCACACGAGCCGGCGTGCTGGACACAACATTCAAAGAAGAGACCGAAACAGACCTGTTCGGCGAGCAGGCCGTATTGTGCGGCGGCGTCGCGGAACTGGTGAAGTCGGCTTTCGAAACGCTGGTCGAGGCAGGCTATCAGCCGGAGTCGGCGTACTTCGAGTGCATGCACGAACTGAAGCTGATTGTTGACCTGTTCTACCAGGGAGGTCTTGAGTACATGCGCTACTCGGTCAGCGACACGGCAGAGTTTGGCGACTACACTCGCGGTCCTCGCGTCATCGACGAAAATGTTCGAGAGAACATGAAGAAGGTGCTGGCGGATATCCAGGACGGGAGCTTCGCTAAAGAGTGGATCGCCGAGAACGACGAGGGCAGGCCCACTTTCAACCGTCTTCGCGAGGAGAACGCAGGGCATCCCATCGAGAGCATCGGCAAAGAGCTTCGCGGGATGATGTCTTTCCTGAGCGATGCCGACTAACCAATCGTTCTTGCCTTATTGGCCCAATCAAAAAGGGACAGATAATGAAAGAAGCAGAGGTAACATTCGTAGTACGCCATTTTGGTCGAGTCCTGGCAGGGCTGGACCAGGCGTGCTGCGTGGCCCTTCAATAGCGACTGTATCTACATTCCCAAACCCGATGCAAGAGTGACAGTTTTCACATAGAAGGGTAGAAAAATGACCGAGGAAAAAGTACTGATTTTCGACACCACGCTGCGAGACGGTGAGCAGTCCGCCGGAATCGGCCTGACAGTGCAGGAAAAGCTGGAGATCGCTCGGCAATTAGACCGCCTGGGCGTCGATATTATCGAAGCCGGATTTGCCGCCAGCTCCCCCGGAGACTTTGAGGCGGTCCAGACCATCGCCAGAGAGTTGCGCCGACCGATGATAGCGTCGCTGGCCCGATGTCATGTCGGTGACGTAGACGCCGCCTGGGAGGCCATCAAGGATGCGGAGAACCCGCGAATCCACGTGTTCATCTCCAGTTCCGACGTTCAGATAATGAACCAACTTCGGAGCGACCCTGAGCGCGTTATGGATCTGGCGGTTCAGTCGGTGGAGCGGGCCAAGAGCTACTGCGACAACGTCGAGTTTTCGCCAATGGACGCCACCCGCACCGACCCTGAGTACCTTTTCGCGATGCTGGAAGCGGTCATCAGGGCAGGCGCGACCACCGTCAATATCGCGGACACCGTGGGATACACTTTCCCGACGGAGTTTGCAGAACGACTCAGGATGATTCAGGAAAACGTTCCAAATATCGACCAGGCCACGATCAGCGTTCACTGTCACAACGACCTGGGAATGTCCGTCGCCAACAGCCTGGGGGCCATCACCGCCGGTGCCCGGCAGGTCGAAGGCTGCATTAACGGCCTGGGCGAGCGCGCTGGCAATGCGGCTCTGGAAGAGATCATCATGGCGATCGAGACTCGGCCTGACCTATTTGGCGTCAGCACAAACATCGACACTCGGCAGATTTACCGCACAAGCAGGCTAGTGAGCGACATAACCGGCTTCCCCGTGCAGCCCAATAAGGCCATCGTGGGGGCCAATGCCTTCCGGCATGCTTCCGGCATTCACCAGGACGCGATCTTGAAGGAGCGCACGACCTTCGAGATCATGGACCCGCAGGCTGTGGGTTGGCCTTCCAATGAGATGGTGTTGGGCAAGCTCAGCGGACGAGCTGGCCTGCGCTCCCGGTTGGAAGAGTTGGGATACAACCTGGAAGTTGAAGAGTTGAACGAGACGTTTGAGCAGTTCAAACTGCTAGCAGACAAGAAGCGCGAGGTCAGCGACGCAGACCTGGTTTCTCTGATGTCCAGCCAGCGACGAGTCGTGGATGTGCCTGCTGTCTTCACGTTGGAGCATGTCCAGGTGGCCTCTGGCAATCACGAGGTTCCGACGGCGACGGTCAAACTGGTCTCTTCTGATGGCACTTCAACCACCGACGCGGCCACTGGCACCGGGCCTGTGGACGCTGTGTACAAGGCCATCAATCGCATCGTTCAGGTGGACAATAAGCTGACCGAATACAGGGTGGACTCGGTTACCGAAGGTATCGACGCCCTGGGTGACGTCACCATCCGCATCGAGAAAGACGACCACGCCTATATCGGCAGAGGTTCCGACACGGATATCATCGTCGCTTCGGCCAAGGCGTACATGAACGCTCTGAATCGACTGCTGGACGATGGCAACAG
>JASLRP010000116.1 GCA_030743915.1 SAR202 cluster bacterium
GTCCAGAATTCCGGCCATTCCGAATACCCGATTCTTGGGAAATCCACTAACTTGGAAAGCTCGCTGCGCCATAGCGTCCAGAGGGTTCGTGACGATCAATAAGTGTCCGTTGGGAGACTTGCTCGCGACCTCTCCAACGACGCTGGTGATGATGTTCATGTTGGTCAAGAGCAGGTCGTCGCGGCTCATGCCCGGTCGCCGAGCGATACCGGAAGTGATCACCACCACATCCGAGTCTGCCGTTTCGTCATAACTGTTGGTTCCGATAACTTTGGCGTCGGTGCCGGTCACAGGGCCAGACTCCAGCATATCCAGAGCTTTGCCCTGGGGAAGGCCTTCCACGATGTCGACTAGCACGACGTCTGCGTATCCCTTGTCGAAAATCCTCTGTGCGGCGGTTGCGCCAACATTCCCGGCGCCCACCACAGTTACTTTGCTTCGCATGTTGTTTTCTCCGATCCTGCATGAGGTAGATTCATCGGTGGCTGGCTATGGGGCAATTATGGCCAGCGCTTCATCCTTGGCAACTTGAGTTCCTGCCGCAACTGGCAGTTCTTTTACAGTCCCGGCAATCGGGGCTGGGAGAGAGTTTTGCATTTTCATTGCTTCCAACACGACCAGTGTCTCGCCTGCGCTGACGGTCTGTCCTACCTTAACGGCGATACTGACCAGCATTCCGGGCATTGGAGCGACCAAAATGGCATCGCTACCGTCTCTGGATGCTCCGGCGGAAGCTGGTGCGACTGAGGGCGATGGGGAAGTGGAAGGCGCTGGAGCGCCGGACGCCGAAGTGACGACGGTTCCAGCGTCCGACGGATCAACATCCACCTCAAATCGCTGGCCCTGCACATAGACGTTGAAACGTCGGGCGTTCGGCGACATATCTGCGGGAGCCGCTTGCGACGCGGAAGGTGAAGCCTGTTGTTCGGCAGTCCGAGGTTTCATGTCGTCTGGTATTGGTTCCAGTCCGTGTTTGATATTCAGAAATCTCAGTCCGGTTTGAGGGTAGAGCGCGTAAATAAGAGTGTCGTCGATATCTGTGGAGATATCGCTGATGGCTTCGCGCGCGGCATCCATCTCTGGATCGAGCGCTGCTCCCGGTCGGACAGGCGCTTCGCGTTCGACGCCGCCATCCTGCTCGATAACCTTTGCTTTCAGATCCTCATCAACGGCTGATGGAGGAGTTCCGAAATTGCCTCGGAAATACTCTTTCACAGGCTCTGAGATCATCGTGTAACGCCCGAACAGCACATTGCTGACCGACTGAGAGCCGACCATCTGACTCATTGGAGTCACCAGTGGAGGGAAGCCCAGTTCCGCGCGGGTCCGGGGTATCTCTTCAAGGACATCGTTGATCTTGTCCAGCGCGTCGGCTTCTCGAAGCTGGGAAACGAGGTTGCTGGCCATGCCGCCGGGAATCTGGTGGCTCAGGACTTTGGCGTCGATGACTGCGGCCCGCGGCGTTTCAAGTTCTGCCCTGTATTTCGGCAGCATCGATTCCAGATAGTCGCCCATTTCGAGCATCTTGTTCAGGTCCAGACCGGTGTCTCGGTCAGTGTTTTGGAGGGTCACCAAGAGAGGTTCGATGGCCGGCTGTGAAGTTCTCAGCGCCAGGGGAGCCAGCGCGGTGTCAACCACATCCACGCCCGCTTCAATAGCTTTCAAAGCGGTCATGGATGCCATGCCGCTGGTGTAGTGCAGATGAAGCTGCAACGGCACAGGCAGGAATTCTTTCAGGGCGGTGACGAGCTCAACGGCGTCGTATGGGGCCATCAGGCCGCCCATGTCTTTGAGGCATATGCTGTCTGCGCCGAATTCCAGGAAATTCCGAGCCTTGTTCACGTAGTAATCGAGGTTGTAAATCGACCCGCCCAGCCTGCCTTCTTCGGTCACTGTATAGCAGATGGCCATCTGAAGATGCTTGCCGCTCTTCTTGACGGCTGACGCGGCGATTTCCAGATTTGGCTCGTAGTTCAAGGCGTCAAATACTCGGAATATATCGATGCCGTTGTCTGCCGAGCGATCGACAAAGGACTCGACCACATCGTCGGCATAGGTACGGTAACCGACAAGGGACTGGCCTCTGAGAAGCATTTGAAGAGGGGTTTTGGGCATCAGGCCCTTGAATGTCCTCAGTCGTTCCCACGGGTCCTCGGCAAGGAACCTTGTGGCAGCGTCGAAGGTCGCTCCTCCCCACACCTCGGCGGAGTGGAAGCCGGCTTCGTCCATCTGGGCCGCGATGGGTTCCATGTCCTCTGTGCGGAGGCGAGTCGCCATCAGGCTTTGATGGGCGTCTCGAAAGGTTGTGTCGGTGATTTTGATCGGGTTGGTTGTCATTGAAAACAATTCCGTGCTGGCTGAAGGTCAGTCGATTCCGCGCCAGGAGGTTTGTCGGCCATACTGGTCGCCGGCCTGCCAGGCTCGCGCCGCCTGCCGCCAGGCGTTGATGCCCGGAGCGGGCGGTTTAACGATGATCTCAGCATCCATGAATGCTTGGACAGCGGCAACGATTGCCGCGACGAGTTTCGGATCGATTGGGCCACTTTGAGAGGAAGGGAGAGGACTCATAGAGGCAAACTACCGTGCTTTTTAGTCGGCAGCGTCTCGCGTTTGTTCGCCATCATCTCAAGGGCGCTGATGATCTTGGGCCTTGTGTCTATGGGGTCGATAACATCGTCCAGCATGCCTCGGCTTGCTGCGATGTACGGGTTCATTAGCTGGGATTCATACTCCGAGATGAGTCGCGCTCGGGTCGCTTCAGGGTTTTCTGCGTTGTTGATTTCGCCTCGATGAATTATGTTCACTGCTCCATCGGCGCCCATGACAGCCACAACGCCCGTGGGCCATGCGAAGTTCACATCGCCCGTCAGATTCTTGCTGCTCATGACAATGTATGCTCCGCCGAACGCCTTTCTGGTCAACACGCTGATCTTCGGGACGGTGGCTTCGGCGTAAGCGTAGATAAGTTTTGCGCCGTGGCGGATGATCCCAGAATGTTCCTGGTCCGTTCCGGGCATGAATCCCGCCGTGTCAACAAATGTCACCAACGGGATGTTGAACGCGTCGCAGAACCGGACGAATCGCGCTGCTTTCACGGACGAGTCGATGTCCAGCACTCCTGCCAGATGGTCTGGCTGTTGAGCGACGATTCCGACAGGTTTGCCATCAAATCGGGCAAAACCAACGATAATATTGCGAGCAAATTCTTCGTGGACTTGCATGAAGTCGGCGTTGTCTACGACTTTGTGCAGAACGTCCAGCATGTTATAAGGCTGGTTGGGATTCTCCGGGACGATAGTTGCCAACTCATCGTCGGTCCTGGTAGCGGGGTCTGAACTCGGCTGATATGGCGGGTTTTCCATATTGTTCGATGGCAGGAATGACAGCAGTTTTCGCACCTGGTCGATGCTCTGCTGTTCGTTTTCGGAGACAAAATGAGCGACTCCGCTGCGGGTGGCGTGAGCGCTGGCGCCTCCCAGGTCTTCATGAGTAACGGTTTCGCCGGTGACGGCCCTGACCACGTCAGGCCCAGTGATATACATCTGTCCTATTCCCTTGACCATGAGAACGAAATCGGTGAGGGCAGGGGAATAGGTTGCCCCACCGGCGGACGGTCCCATGATGACGGATATTTGAGGCACGACGCCCGACGCCCAAACATTGTTGTGGAATATGGTGCTGTATCCAGCCAGGCTATCGACGCCTTCCTGAATTCTGGCCCCGCCTGAGTCGATTAGGCCGATGATTGGAGCGCCGTTCTTCAGCGACAGTTCCTGCATCTTGACGATCTTCTGCGCGGCGACCTCGGAGAGAGACCCGCCGAGCACGGTGAAGTCTTGAGCATAAACAAAGACAGTCCGACCGCCGATCTTGCCGGAACCGGTCACGACAGCGTCGCCAGCGTATTTCTGCTTGTCCAGTCCGAAGTCGGTGGCGCGATGCTCGACGAAGGTGTCCATCTCCAACAACGTTCCCTCGTCTAACAGAAGATCGATTCGTTCTCGGGCGGTCAGTTTGCCCCGTTTATGTTGAGCGTCTATCCGCCTTTGTCCGCCGCCCAACAGCGCGGCTTCCCGTTTTTCGAGCAAATCATCGCGCTTTGTGCGCACCCTTCTACGAAGGACCATTGTTGTATCTCCGACCTCACCGTGGAATAATTCCAGTCAAAGTGTACAGTCATTCGGCAAAGGGGGCAAGCGAGCGAATTGACGATGACCGATTCGACAAACAGTTCGATGCAGATTGGGCAATCGACGTTCAATTGGGGCACAAAAACGTTCATTATGGGGGTCCTGAATGTGACGCCCGATTCCTTCTCTGGTGATGGAGTTGGGACTGACGTTAACGACGCTGTTGAGCAGGCTTTGCGGTTCCAGGATTGGGGCGCTGACATTATCGAC
>JASLRP010000117.1 GCA_030743915.1 SAR202 cluster bacterium
AGAGACACAGAGCGAACTCCAGGCGATTAAGGTCCGCAGAGAGACGCTACGAGGGCAACTGGAACTTGGAGACATGCAGTCCGTCCAGGTTGGGCAGGTGGAGGCTCTATTAGGCACCTTGAGACAGAAAGCGGATAACGCAGACGATGCCACTAAACAGGCTATGATGGCCCAGTTGGTCAACGCGATGGTGTTGACGCCAGGGGAGAATGGCGAGGTGAAGATGAGCATGAATTATCGCTTCGCCCCGCCCGAAGATCGGGTTACATTCACAACGTTGACTCGCTGATGACTCCCTCGCTGGCGACCAAGCTGTACTCGGCGGTCAGGAACGTCACCAGCGCTCCGATACGTTTTATGGTCAACACCCATTTCCACGGCGACCACGTATTCGGCAATCAGTATTTTCTCCCGGCGCCCATCGTCGCCCACGAGAACTGCCGGACCGAGCTTATCGAAAAATTCGACGCCAATATGCAGAGATACTACGCTCGCGAGGCGCTGCGTCCCGAGTTGGACCAGATCAAGATGACCCTGCCAGACGTCACATTTCAGGACAGGATGAGTCTGAGGCTGGGCGACCGCGAGATTCAGCTAATCTTCCTGGGTCGCGCTCACAGCAACAGCGACATCCTCCTGTATCTGCCTGATGAGAAGCTGCTCTACGCTGGAGATCTGGCCGTCAACGGCACCCTGCCCGCGTTCCCCGATGGCCACATCACCAAGTGGCTCACTGTGCTGGACAAGGTGGCCGAGGTTGACGCCGAGACCATCGTTCCCGGACACGGCCCTGTGGGCGACAAGAACGACTTCGACTCTGCTCAGGAGCTTCTGGCCTTGCTGAATGACGAGATACGCCGAGGATACGACGCCGGACTCTCCGAGGAGGACACCGTAAAGCAGGTCAACGTGGGCCGGTTCTCCAACCTCGCAGGCCAGGATCGGGTGGGACTTATTACCCACATGGCCTATCGGGCGTTTAGCGGGGAGCTAGAATAGGCACAGCACATCGCGCCCAAGCGTAATCCCGACACCTGAAAACCTGATACCCATCAACCCCTGAGGAGCATCATCATCGAAACCGACCTGAACACCCGGCGGGAGCGATAGCCCGTTGGCCCGACAAGACAACCACGTCGATTCAGCGATAACCACAGACACGAATTCTGAACAAACGCAGGAACGAACTGGCAAGGCGAAGTCTCCCACAACGAAACCCGGTGCGAGCTGGCGTCGCACATTCAGTTCTCTGCGTCACCGTGACTTTCTGCTCTTCTGGCTCGGCATGTTGGGAATCATGGCGGGCATGCAGATGCAGATGCTGGCTCGAAGCTATCTGGTGTATGACATCACAGGCTCTGCGTCCCTGTTAGGGTTGGTGGCTGCTGGGAATGCCCTGCCCATGCTGGGATTCTCGCTGTTCGGCGGGGCCTTTGCCGACAGGTTCGACCGCAGGAGAATCATCCAGGTGGGGCAGGCGTCCTTTGCGCTGCTCGCTCTGGCTGTGGCGATCTTCATCGTGACAGATCGGGTGACCTGGGTGCATTTGTTGATCGCAGCGGTAGTCCAGGGCGTCGCTTTTTCATTCATGATGCCGGCCCGTCAGTCCATCATTCCTCAACTGGTCCCGCCAGAGCAGATCACGAACGCGATGGCGCTGAGCAGCGCCGCAATGAGCGCCATGACCCTGCTCGCGCCCTTCAACGCCGGAATTATATACGGATACGCCGGCCCTGCGACCGTGTACTTTGTCATCGCTGGAATGGGTTTCGCCGCCATTGCGTTCACAAGCCTGATCTCTGCCGCCGGAACCAACAGAAAAGGCCGGAATCGAGGCTCGGTGGTGAAGGATATTGGCGCAGGGCTATCCTACATCAGAAGCAACAATATTGTGCTTGTGCTTCTGATTCTCGGACTGTCAACAACCGTGTTGGCCCAGCCCTTCCGCATGCTGATGCCGCTGTTCATCGTGGACGTGTACGAGCTTGGGGTTGAATCAATGGGCCTGATGGTGTCTGCAATGGGTCTCGCGTCGCTGGTCGGCGCGCTGTTCGTGGCATCCATCAGCAACTGGCGTCGGGGGATGCTCTTGTTGATAGGCAGCTTCATGTCGGGCATCGCGCTGGTGTTGATCGCGTCGGTGCCGATTTACTACGCGGCAGTGTTCTTCATGATACCGCTGGGCCTTGGAGATGCTGGACGCCGGACCCTCAACCAGTCGCTGGTCATGGAGGAGGCAGACGACGAGTATCGGGGCCGCGTCATGAGCGTGTTCATGCTCAACCGGGGGATGATGCCGCTGGGCGTACTGCCCACAGCCATAGTGGCGGATTATGTGGGCGCGCAGGTAGCCATCGGGGCTTTGGGAGTCCTGCTGTTGGGATTCACCATCGTTGTAACCGTGACCCAAAAGAGGCTGCGCGAAATGCCGTGACCTCCGATGATTTCGGAAAACACGATCCGAATATGCTTCCCGACACCGGCTACGCATGACAAATCGGAAAAATGTTGGTATAACATCAGGAACATTTCCTAGATAATCTGACCCAGGGGGAGGGCCAAGATGCATATAGGGCTATCTATGGAGTGTGACTACCGGTCACACCTCACTCAAAAACAGGCCTTTGACGAAGCGTTCATGATGGCCCAAGAGGCTGAGGACCTCGCCTTTGACGGCGTGTGGCTGGCCGAGCGACACTTCGCAACCCCGACTGGCGCCGGCGGAGTGCCGTCCATCGTCTCCGCTCCCATGATCCTCGCCACCGCCATCACCGAGCGCACCGAGCGGATTCGTGTGGGGATCGGCGTGCTGGTGCTGCCCTTGGGACACCCCATCCGAATGGCTGAAGAGGTTGCCACGCTGGACAACATCTGCCAGGGCCGGTTCGACCTGGGAATTGGACGCAGCGGATTCACCCGCTCCTATGAGGGCTACGACCTGCCCTACGAGGAGTCCAGGAATCGTTTCGGCGAATATCTGGAGGTCATGAAGTTGTCCTGGACGGAGGACTCCTTCTCCCACGAAGGCGACACCTACGCATTCAAGGACGTGGCCGTAATAC
>JASLRP010000118.1 GCA_030743915.1 SAR202 cluster bacterium
CCCAGCAGCTTGTACACCGGTTTGCCCACGGCCCTGCCCTTCAAGTCCCAAAGCGCAATGTCGATGCCGCTGATGACCCGTGTGGTGATTCCCCGTCGGCCAACGAGTTTGGGCTGCCACATTGCGTCCCATAACCGCTCAGTATCGAAGGGGTCCTGTCCCACAACCACCTGCTTGAAGTGATTGAGAATCGCCGTGCCGATCTCTTCCGCTCCCTGCACGCCTCCGGCCAGGCCAATTCCGGTGATGCCCTCGTCAGTCTCGACCTTCACAACATTCAGGCCAGAGGTGGGGTAAACATACATGCCATTGCGGATGGGCACTGTTCTATCCCACCTGTAAGTCTCCATTCTCAAATCGGTTATTTTCATCTCGTTAAGCCTCCCAACAGATTTCCTTGAGGTTAATTGGTTTTATGATTTCTTTTCGATTACTGCAGCGTACTCTGGGCCATCCGAGTCAATAGTTCGACTCAACACCCAATTCGTCCCCTCCAGAACGCCCCGAAGCTCGTCCCGAGAGACCAACATGTAATTGATCCACGCTCCAACGTACTGCCTGTATCTCACACGAATCCTGATCTGACCGGCCATCTTGCCTTGCTTGAGATTGGACTCATGGTAGGCGGTGTGCGTCGGGTCGTCGCCGTGATGGGGGTCTCGAGTCTCCCCGATGATACGAGCCTTCGGGCCGGTGACGCGGTCGAAACGCTCCAGAAGCCGCTTGCCCCGTTCAATATCGGCCAGAAGACCAAGGTTGCCGCCCATCGTGATTATTGTGTCGAATATCCCTAAGGATCGCGAGACCTGATACACGCTCAACTCGCGAGTTTCGAGGACGCTCCGACGCCTGCACACTTCCAGGGCCAGCGGAGAGTTATCTATGCAGACCACCTCATGGCCGCGCTCCTGAAGGTGGAGGGCGTGACGGCCGGCTCCGCTGCCAACATCCAGCACTCGACCTCGAACGAAGCGCATCGCCTTTCTGGAGCTCGGCTGCCATTTGCGAAAGGGGGCGAAGTACATCTGAGGCCCACCTGACAGTAGGACCGTGCCATCGTCACGCTCGATGGCCTCGAAGGCGGGCTTCCCGTCGAGGTAGTCCATGATCTCGTGACCGTAAGCGTCCTGTTCATCTCTCATGGGTTGCTCCGGCGATATCGGTTTAGTGGGTATTTCCAAGCGAGTCGGATTTTAGCATACCCGCAACTGTCGCGGTTTTGTCGCTTTACAGTCGTCGACCTGATGGAGCGACATAGTATGCTTGGATCGACAAAACTGAATCTATTCGTTGAAGGATGTTTCGCGGCAAAGGACACATTGAACCAATGACGCGCACAATTCTGACCGTGCTGGCCATTGCACTGGTAGTTGGGTTGGGCATCGGCGGAGGCACAGCCCTCGGTCGAAATATCGCGCCAGCTAGGGAGGACACCCCTTACGTCATGGCAGTTCTTCCAACCGGGCAGTTCCCGGTGTCATTTCAGGGAGCGCTAGCCAACGCCACCAGTGATCCACTTCCCGATGGCAACCACAGCGTAGTTTTCTCGATCTATAATCCCGCCGTTAGTTCGACACCCATTTGGCAGGAAACCCAAACTGTCACAACAATAGATGGCAAATTCAGCGCTCTGCTCGGTCTGATTACCAGCCTGAATCCAACTCTGTTCGCAAATGAGCTGACCACTTACATTGGCGTGAAGGTTGGCGCCGACCCGGAAATGTCGCCGCGATTCAGAGTCGCATACGCGCCGTATGCGTTGAATTCGCTTCAGGCATTTACCGCGAAATCAGCCGATGCTCTGGACTGCTCCGGTTGCATACTGGAAGGGCACATGGGATTTGATTCGACTGGGCCAGCGGGACCAAAAGGTGATCAAGGGAACTCTGGAGAACAGGGGCTGATTGGCCCTCAGGGGGTAAATGGCAATGCGGGACCACAAGGCGCCAAAGGTGACACTGGCTCCCAAGGAATCTCTGGGCCGCAGGGGCCTAAGGGCGACGCCGGACCACAGGGGCTGACGGGTGACAAAGGCAACAAGGGCGACGTCGGGCCTGAAGGGCCGCAGGGCGTGCAAGGACCGGCGGGTCAAGGTGGATTGAAAGCGGTGTTCACCACAGGTTCGACGGCATCGGTGAATGAATCGCAAGCGGTGGGGATCGAATATTCTGATATACCAGACATGAGCATCGACGTTTCACTTGATGAACAGTCGACGTTAGAAATTACAGGCCATGTTGAAATCTATGGGACGGCAATTCCAGCAAACTCAGATTCTGTTTTCGTCCGCGTACGTGCTGATAACTCAACAATCCAGCAAGAAATCAAATTAGCGATTACTTACGACGACGCAATCCGGCAAACGGTGTTCGTACCTTTGAGCCATTTCGTATCGCTCCCAAGTGGTAACCATACGTTGAAAGTTCAATGGTTCATCAGGGGTGACCCAGGTGACGGTTTCCGTCTAGTTTCGTTGAGCCGAATGATGAACATAGCTGTGTAC
>JASLRP010000119.1 GCA_030743915.1 SAR202 cluster bacterium
TCCATCCTCTGGTATTGGGGCCTGTGTCGTCGTATCCTTGCTCATGGCGTATCCTCCTTTGCTGGATTGTGTTTGTTAGTTTATCCAGCAGGATACGCCACCTCTCTCATCCTCTCCATACACCACTTTCGATCATAACTCAAACACATCGGCTGAATCCCAGGAATATAAAGGGAGCCTGAGCGACGCTAAGTCACTCAGGCTCTCTTGCGTGTTGCGCCTTAGAGGTCTAGATTTCGGGTTCAATCTTGGGAGACTTTGACCAGCATTTTTCCGAAATTCTCCCCAGACAACATACCGATGAACGCTCTTGGGGCGCTCTCGATGCCCTCGACGATATCTTCGCGATAACGGAGCGCTCCAGACTCGATCCATCCCGCCATGCGTTGGCGAGCGTGTTCAAAATTGCCAGCGAACTTCGTGACGAGGAATCCTTCCATCTTGGCCTGGTTCGTGATTAACAACCGCACATTTCTGGGAGCCAACTCAGGCTCGGCTAGATTGTACTGCGAAATCTGGCCGCAGACAGAGATTCGAGCGCCAGTGTTGATATGCTCCATCACCGCGTCTGTTATGTGACCGCCCACGTTGTCGAAATAGACATCGACGCCCTCGGGGCAGATATTCGTCAACGCCGAGTTCACGTCCTCGGTCTTGTAGTTGATCCCGTAGTCGAAACCGAGGTCTTTGACCACATAATCCACCTTCTCGGCGGTCCCGGCGATTCCGACGACTTTGCAACCCATGATTCGAGCAATCTGCCCGACGACCTGGCCCACGGCTCCTGACGCCGCAGACACGACGACGGTGTCGCCCGGCTCAGGCTGGCCGACGTCCAACAGGCCGAAGTAAGCCGTCATGCCTGGCATGCCGAGGATGCCCAACGCCGTGGTCAACGAGCCGAGTTCGGGGTCCACTTTTCTGAGGTCTGACCCATCGGATGTTGCATATTCCTGCCATCCGAGGGAGCCGTTCACGATGTCTCCGACCTGAAACATCGGGGTCCTCGACTCGATCACTTCTCCCACGATACCGCCGACCATGACCTCGCCGATCTGCACGGGAGGAGAGTATGACGGAGCATCGCGTATGCGGCCGCGCATGTAGGGGTCCAGGGACAGCCACATGGTCTTCACCAGGACTTCGCCTTCAGATGGCGAGGGCGCTGGTGACTCAATGGTGCGAAAGTCGGACTCAGACGGAACCTCATCCGGTCTTGAGGCCAACACGATCTGGCGATTAACTGTGTCGGGCAAGGCGCGTGTCTCCTGACTTGCGGCCTCACCCAAAGCATCGTGTGACGCCGCGCTATTTGAAGTTTTTCTCTCCTGCCCTGATGGGAACCTGGATACGGTTCTCGAAGGGGGTCAGAGGGCAACTCCAACTCTCATTGTAGGCGCAGTATGGATTGTAGGCGTAGTTGAAGTCAACCACGATCCGGCCATCATGAGTCTGCTGGACATCGAGATAACGTCCGGCGCCGTATGTCTCCTTGCCGCTGGTAGCATCCACGAACGGCAGGAAGAATTCTCCACCGTGATCGTCCTGGTACAGCGTCAACTGTGCCTGAGCGCCATCGACGTCGAATTTGATAGTGCCCCATCGCTGATACGATATGATATCGCCGGTGCTGGTCTGCATCTCGATGATGTCACGACCCTCAATGACATCGGGTTCGACAATGTAACGAAGGTCGTCGCTCTCATCATAGTAATTCAACCCATCGAACTTTTCCTGCTGTTCGTGGGTCAATGGGGCGTGATGGTCGCTGGCAAAGAACTGATCTTTGGCCTGACGGAATTCTTTTATTTCTGTCATGGTCTTCCCTCTCTTGCTGGGGTGTCTCCCTGTTTTAGACGCAAACCCTGCAAGAAGGATTCAACGTGTCGACCTAGCCTTCGAATACGGCGCGCGCGCCGATGACAGTCTGTTCGATTGGAATGTCGATGATGCTGAAAGGGTCCACAGTAGTGATGTCCTGACTCAGGACCACAAGGTCGGCCAGTTTTCCCACCTCTATAGAGCCTTTGATATCTTCCTCGAATGATGCGTAGGCCCCGTTCTGGGTGTAGAGCCTCAGCGCTTCCTCAACGCTGATACGCTGGCTGGCCCCCCAGAGTTTGCCGTTTATGTCGGTGCGGGTGACGCAGCTTTGAATTCCCATTAGCGGCTCGTACGGTCCTGGAGGGTAATCCGTCGCGCCCGTGGACACCACTCCGCTGTCGATAAACGAACGCTGAGCGAACATCCACTCCAGGCGATCTTCCCCATAGAACCCCATTTTTTCGCCGTGGTAATAAACGTAGGTACAAAAGGGCGTGGCAATCGTCCCCATGTTATTCATCCGACCCAACAGGTCAGGATTCACAAGGGTGCAATGCTCGATGCGATGTCGGGGATCGGGCCTGGGGTTGTCTCGTTGGGCCTGTTCGTATGCGGTCAGTACCATGTCGATGGCCAGATCGCCGTTGGCATGAATTGCGACCTGAAAGCCTGCGTTGTGCATCTCCGTAACAGCCGCCTGGGTCTCTTCGGGAGTCATGGTGAGGATGCCGTGATCGTCCGAGTCAACGTACGGCTCCGAAAGGTAGGCGGTCCTGGCGGCTATTGCGCCGTCAGAGACCATCTTGATGCCGCCGATTCTCAGGCGATCGTCGCCGAATCCCGTCTTAACTCCTGCGTCCCGCAGGGCAGGAAAGTGGGGTTGGCCCATGAGCATATACACCCGGAGGCTAAGGTCTCCGTTATCGTGGCCTTCCTGATAGGTGTTGAGTTCCAGGTTGGACACTCTGGCGTCATGGACGCTGGTTAAGCCTGCCGCAGTCAGCATCCCGCAGATAGTTTTGAGACCGTTTCGGCGAACCTCAGCCGTGACCTCCGGCACCATCTCTTGGACGGGTTCAGCAGCGCGTTCATAGATCACGCCGTTCAATTCGCCTGTGTCGGGATTGCGACCCAATCTGCCGCCGGCGGGGTCCTCGGACTCATTGTGGTAGCCCGCAAGTTCCAGAGCGACAGAGTTCAGGTAATACACGTGTCCGGCCCGGTGGGAGACCATAATCGGCAGTTCGTCAGTAACGGCGTCCAGGTCTTCTTTGTCCAGGAATCGATTTTCCTTGGTCTTGGTGTCATCGAACTTGAATCCCTGAATCCACTGGCCGCGACCGGCAGATTCGACTCGCTCCCTCAACGCAGCCTGAATTTCCGCGATCGAGCGTTGATCGCAATCTGCCGCCATTACGTGACGGGCGCCGCTGCTCAGGACATGGATGTGAGCGTCGATGAGACCGGGAATTATCGTTTTTCCCCGCATGTCCTGAACGCTTGTTCCCGGACCGATGAGACCTTCAATGTCCGAATCACTGCCAACACCCACGAACTTGCCATCCTTCATCGCCAGAGCCTGGGCGCGTGGGGCCTTGGGATCGACGGTGATGATGTTCGCGCCTTTGAATACTGTGTCCGCTTGAAAACTGCTCGCAACCATTTGCTTCTCCAAGAGTCTGTGAGTGAACCTATAATCTGTCGGTATGTTAACAGCGCGCCGCTGCGGGAACAATCTAACTTTCCACGCTCGCGAATTGACATTGAGTCTCACTTGACCGCATCGATGGAAGGTGGTATTTTGACATCATCCCGATTCCAGTGCGTGTCGAATAGTAATGAGAATTGAGATAGAGTATCAATATGGTCGCAACACATTCCCGACCTGATCTCATGTCCGCTATCGAAGACATGGGCTATCGCATCACGCAACCCAGGCGCGATGTCATTGGCCTGTTGGACACAAAACCAGACGGGTTCGGCGCGGAAGAGATCAACGAGGCACTTCCCGCGGTTGGCCGAGCGACGGTTTACAGAACGATACGTCTTCTTCTGGATGTCGGAGTCATCTGCAAACTGGTCATGAGGGATGGATCGACCAAGTACAGCCTCGCAAGGGTGGAGCATCACCATCACCTGGTGTGTGTCCGATGTGGCACGGTGGAGGAATTCAGCGATTCCACTATCGAGCGGCTGGTTCGTGCCATTGGTGTCGAAGTGTCCGGCGAGATTTTGGGCCACAGGATCGAGTTCGACATTATCTGCAAATCCTGCCTGGATTCTGCAATCTGATTACACTCGAAAGCCTTCAATGCAGGTTAGACTGCGCCTTTAATTGAGACAAAGTATCAACAAAATAATAAGGCACTGGACGCTGATTGGCCTATTCACAGCGCTCGCGATTCTTGGAATCGGCTGTTCATCATCTGATAGTTCAGTGGGTGAAACCGGAGAGCCAGCGCAAGGAACTCTAGTAAATGAGCGGATTCATTTGGTCACGACTCTGTACCCGCTGGAGTACTTTGCCGAGTACATCGGCGGAGACCTTGTTGAAGTGACGAACCTGATCGCGCCAGGGGTGGAAGCTCACGACTTCGAGCCTTCACCAGATGATATGCGACTGATGCGAGAAGCGGACATCATCGTGTACAACGGCTCAGGTTTCGAGCCGTGGATGGAACGCGCTCTGGACGGCTTGAACGGAGACGCCAGGATCGTTGTAGAAGCGTCTCAAGGTCTGGTCGATGAGGGCGATAGCGGCCACTCGAACGTAGACATGGAAGATCACATGGACCCGCATGTATGGCTTGATCTCGACAACGCCGCAAAGC
>JASLRP010000120.1 GCA_030743915.1 SAR202 cluster bacterium
ATCCCCGCTGGCAAGCCCCAGTAACCGTTATCAGCCCGTCTTTGCAGCAGGACCTGGTTGCTGGCATTAAAGATTATTCCACTGGCCGAAACTCTGATCACATCTGGCATCCGATGGATTGCCTGGCCGATCATATCCAGAATCTCTTCACTCACGATTTCCACTCCCGAACGATAGAAACAATATCTGCTCTCCAATAATATGAGGCCGTTCGAACAAGACTACAGAAGCCAGCGTTGACGGGGCAACGGCTCTTAGCTGTGATCGGAGGCCAACCCCTACAATCGCGCCTGATATTACCACCGTCAGATCGCAGGCGAGATTCAAGTATGTTACTGCATTATGACGACCTGCATGTATCGGCGCACCGACCATTGTCGTCGAATTCGGACACCACTAGGCATCATGCAGCGCATCAACTGTTTCGCAGACGCGTTCGATTCTGGTAAAGTTCCTTCATCATGACAACTGAAGATAACGATCTATCCATCCAGATTCAGGGCGTTGTTCCCTGGCAGGCTCCTGAAGGTCAAGCCGGTCAGGGCATGCTTCTGAAAACGACCCGAGGCGACATTGAGGCAATTATCCACCACGACCAGGAAATGCCCACCACAAAAGGCATCGTCTGGGTTTGGGGAGCGAGAGGCGGATTCGACGGCCCGGCGGACGGCATATATGGCGATCTGGCCGAAAATCTGAAGACCGGAATCACGTCGATCAGGGTTAACTACCGCGATCCACGACTCCTCCAGGAATCGGTGCTGGACGCTCTGGTCGGAATATCTTTTCTCGCCGGGACCGGCCACACAGACATTTTGTTGGTGGGACACTCCTTCGGCGGCGCGGTTGTCATTACTGCGGCTCCATTCAGCGACAAGGTCAAGGCTGTGATTGCCCTGTCTAGCCAGACCTTCGGAGCGCGGGAGGCCGGAAACGTGTCACCCCGCCCTCTGCTGCTGGTCCACGGCCAGAACGACACTCGGCTACCTCCAAGTTGCTCGGAACAGATTTTCGAGTGGGCCGAGGAACCAAAAGAGTTGGTCCTGTATCCAGGGGCGGAACACGGCCTGATGGAGTGCAAGGATGAGCTTAGAGCGCTCCTGGCCGACTGGATAACGAATCACTTCGACGCTTTGCCTGCCTGATTCCTATAATCGAATAATCCCCAATTCCTCCATCAGGACCTGAGAAATTTTCAAATCCCCGATTTCCTTTCCTCCAGCCTTGCACTACCCCGCGTACCGCAGATATTGGCTGGGCGCGATGGCATCGGTGAGCGGATTTCAGATACTCCGGTTCGCGGAGTTGTGGCTGGTCCACGAACTGAGCGAGTCGCCTCTGGCGCTGGGGTGGGTCGGACTGGCGAACGCGGCTCCGGCCATCGGCCTGAATCTGTTCGGCGGAGTTTTGGCCGACAAGGTGGACAAGCGCAAGCTGATCATGACTGCGCAGACCATCGGGGCAATCCTGGTGTTCACGCTGGCAGCGCTGACCCTGACGGAGGCTGTCGAGGTCTGGCACATCATTCTCATCGCGTTCGGGGCGGGCGTCATCGAAGCATTTTATGGGCCAGCCCATGAATCGTTCTACCCCCATCTTGTGGACAGAAGAGCGATTGTCAGCGCCGTGGCATTGGATTCGTCGCTGTGGCAAGGCAATCGAATAATCGCTCCCGCAATCGCTGGCCTGATTATCGCCACGGCCGGGACATCGGCGGCTTTCTTGGTCGCGGGAATTGGTTTTCTGGCAAAGGTGATAGTGGTTCCACTCTCAAACCTCCACCCATCCCCCGGACTCATGGCACCAGCGCAGTCCGCGACTTGTTGGACGGATTTCGTTTCCTGAGGCAAAACTCGATAATCGCCTTCCTCATCGGAATGACGTTCTTCAACAGTTTTTTCGGGCTGGCGTACGTCATGCTGCTTCCGATATTCACCGTGGATGTGCTGGGCGTTGACGCCGACCGACAGGGCCTGTTGATGGCCGTTGGAGGAATCGGCGCGCTCAAGACCACCCTATGGCTCAGCTCTCGAACTTCCAATAGCGGCAAGGGTATGTTGTTGATCGGTGGAGCGATCACCTACGGGCTAGCGCTGGCGGCCTTCGCCCTGACCTCAGAGTTCATCGGGAATTACTGGCTGGCCCTGGCCTTGATATACGTCATGGGCGTGACCAACTCTGCGTACATGATATCGGTCATGAGTTCCCTTCAGTTGTTGATTCCCGACCACATGCGGGGCCGAGTCATGGGCCTGTTTGGAATGACCTGGAGTTTCATGCCACTGGGAGGAACCCAGGCAGGCGCCGTCGCCAACTTCATCGGCGCGCCCTTCGCCATAGCGATCGGAGGATTCCTGGTCACCGCGTTTGCGATAGGACCCGCGCTCGTCAATCGCCAGGTCAGAAATCTGGGCGCATTGCTCCAACGAGGAGAGCAGTCGTCTGTCACATCCGACTGAGCGAAACAGGGCGCGTTTACACTCCGCGCTTCGACAGATATACTCAGTGCGTCTTCATAGACACCGCCTCATCCAACCATTCGATCACCAAAGAGAGAGGGACAGATTATGCCAGAGCTTGACGGAAAAGTAGCAATCGTGACCGGGGCCGGAAGGCTCCGAGGAATAGGTAGAGCCGCCGCTGCCGCCTACGCCCGCCTGGGCGCAGATGTGGTGGTTACAGGCACAGGTCGTGACCCAGCAACATTCCCTGACGATGAAAAAGCGGTCAATTGGAGGGATGTCGAAAGCACAGCAGACGAGGTGCGAGCGCTGGGACGACGCGCCCTGACTCTGACCGTCGACGTCTCCAACCAGGAACAGGTCCAGAATATGATAGACGCAACGGTCGCGGAGTTTGGCAGGGTTGATATGCTGGTCAATAACGCCGCATTCGCCCGAGGCGCGGACCGCGTTCCCGTCGCCGACCTCTCGGCAGAACTGTTTAACCTGGTCGTGGACATCAAAGTCGGCGGGACATTCTACTGCACCAAAGCGTTCATGGACCAGATCACCAAGCAGGGCGAAGGCGGCAAGATCGTCAACATCTCCTCGTCAGCCGGGAAGCGCGGAAGCGCCAACACCCTGGCCTACAACGCCGCCAACTTCGCCGTGGTCGGCATGACCCAATCGATGGCGCGAGAGTTCGGGCCGATGGGCGTCAACGTCAATTGCGTCTGCCCCGGAGCCGTGGACACCCACCGCATGGACGACCTGGGCCGTGGCGACACCTGGTCGAACATGGCCTCCAACACTCCCATTGGGCGAAACGGCACCGACGAGGAAATCGGCGACTTCATTGCCTACCTCTGCACCGAGGCCGCAAGCTGGATTCAGGGCCAGTCCATCAACCTAAACGGCGGGACGATCATGGAGCATTAGGCTATATCACGTTTCTAATAACTAGAACAGGGGAGGGCTATTCCACCCTCCCCTGTGTATGTACATCGATCAGTTGTTGTCTAACCCCGAACCGGAAGCTCCACAGTCGCCTTGCCGATCACCAGCGGGGTGCCTTCTTCGTTCTCCATAACGACGTCGCACTCTAGCTGGGGCGAGCCGTCGACCATGTCCTTGTCGGTAATCAGGCCGGTGAGTTTGATGGGGCGGTTGTGGAGGACCATCCCTCGGAACACGACGTCCAGTTTGCGGAGCGTCACTGTCGGAGACCAACTTGTGATCAGAGTGGACATTATCGCGATGTTCATGGCGCCGGGCACTATGGCTTCAGGAAGTCCTTCGCTCCTCGCCACCTCGGCGCTGGTGAACCGGTTCTCTTTCGCTTCGCCCATTCTGGAGATATTCAGAAACTCGACCACCTCTTCGTCGCTGACCTCGCGCTCCAATGAGGGGAGATCGTCGCCCAGGTCAACATCATCGTAGTAAACATCTGATGCCATTATTTGGGACTCCTGTTCCGACGGAGGAACGATTCCTGGACCAACGCCACGGTGTCGCCTCCCTGATTGGTGAATTGGGTTTCCCAGACCGCGAAGACCATTTTGCCTGACCTGCCTGTCTTGGCATAGACCTCTTTCAACCGTGTCTTGGCTGCCAGCGTGTCGCCCGGCCTTGCAGGCGTCACGTTCTCAATGGACTGGCCCGCGAACAGGCCCACGTTTCCAAACTCCAACTTGATGTCCGGTCGGCTGACGCCGTTGACGAACATATTGCAAAACGTGGGAGGGGCGATCAGGCCGCCGTACTGGGTGTCTTTGGCCGCTTCTTCGTCCACGTACTGAGGCGCCGTCTCCCCGGTGGAGTGCGCGAAGTGAATGATCATATCTCTGGTAACTTCATATGTGCCGATGTCGTGATCCACGCCCAGCAGTGAACGGTCGTATTTCAGGTCCGGATCGTCAGTTGTCATTGTTGCTCCTGTTTTGTGTCGTCGAGCCAGACAGGCTCGAATGCGCCAGTTTTCAATTGAGCCACCAGGTCAAGCTCCGACGCGACTTCGCCGTCGAATCGTGTCATGCACTTGCCGATTGCGCTGACCAGGTGAGCGTCACTTCCTCCAGTGCTGGGCAGGCCGAGTTTAGTTATGAACTCCTCGGCGCGCTCCTGCTCTCCGGGCCGGTTGCTGCCATTGAACCGCTCGGCGGCCCTCAGGACGCTGAAGTCTTTTCCGTCGCCAGTGAATTCGCTGAGGCCGATGCCAAATCTGCCGGGGTGAGCCGGAATCGCGATCGCGCCCGTTTCCTCCGCTGCTTCGACAAGTTTAGAGGCCCCCATGTGCACGTTGGAAAAGTCTACCCGTTCGGTGAGTTCCTCAGTGACGCCGTACACTAGAAAGTGGCCCATGTCGGTGTCCAGTTCGGAGCCTTTGAGGATCAGCACGCCGTTCTCAGACCCGAGTTCCGAATAGTCCTTGTCGAAGTCGAACTTCCGGTGTTCGGTCAGGACAAAACCGTCAATCTGATGGCCTTTTTTTCTCAGAACGCCGATCCACTTGACGTACTGTTCAACATTCGCTCTGGAGTCATCCGACGAAACGGAGTGCGTGTGCAGGTCTAGGTACATTCTTTGATCTTATCCAATTTCGATGTTAATTATGTATCAGCATAGGCATTCGGTACGCCCAACGCCACATGGCATGTTATTTTAGGACGCTGGTTGCGTCAAGAGTGGCAGGGCCAACCAATCGTGGTTGATCGGATTTTCGCAGGTTTGTGCGCCAATCCGCTCCGTGGTACGCTGTTGCCCGAATTCACCAAATGACACACACGGAGGGCACGGAGCATGGACCTCGGTATTTCGGGAAAGAACGCACTGGTTACCGGAGGCAGCAGAGGACTTGGACGTCAGGCAGCGCTGTCGCTGGCTGGAGAGGGCGTTAATGTCGCCATCTGCGGCAGGACACAAAGCACGCTGGACAAGGCGGTTGGGGAGCTTCAAGCCCTGGGCGTGAAGGCCGTCGGCATTGAGGCCGACGTCTCCGATGTCGATGGAATGGACGCCCTCCACCAGCAGGCCGTCTCCGACCTCGGAGAGATCGACATTCTGGTGAACAACGCCGGCGGCACCCGATCTCGCGACGACATCACCGGGACATCGCTGGAGGATTTCAAGGCGACATTTGACCTCAATCTGTTCGGCGGATTTCAGCTGATGAAGGCCGCGATTCCTCACATGCAAGAGCGGGGCTGGGGCCGCATCATCAACATCGCCTCGATATGGGGCCGCGAGTCTGGCGGCAAT
>JASLRP010000121.1 GCA_030743915.1 SAR202 cluster bacterium
AGTGACCAAGTGAGACAGGTCCCGCCGACGTTGACCATCGGAGATTCTGAAACGCGACTATTCACGATGTCGACTCTCGTATACCCCTAGCCGTTTCTATCATGAACATCATCGCATCAAGGGTCACAGATCACGACCCTCACAAACCAAGCGCGAAGAATATGTTTCCATAATCGTCTTGATATTATTAGAACATATGTATTAAACTATCGCCAGACTTGTAAAGAACCTGCGCTCTCAAGGCTGGCTAATCATGGCATCAACCCAGGTGATCAGCGAAATCGCTGACAGAGTGTTCCGCGAAGAATCTGGACGCATTGTTGCCAGCCTGATTCGACGATTCAACAATTTCGATCTGGCGGAAGATGCCGTGCAGGATGCGCTCATCATAGCGTTGGACCGCTGGCCGAAAGAGGGAGCGCCCGACAACCCCGCCGCCTGGATTACGACCACCGCCCGCCGCAAAGCCATCGACAGGCTCCGACGCGAAAAGGTGGGCGCGAACAAGCAAGAAATGCTTGCCCGCGCCGGATCTGACCAATACGATGGATTCGACACCATTGCCGATCTCGATGACTCGGCATTGGAGGATGATCGGCTTCGATTGATTTTCACCTGCTGTCATCCGGCGTTGAGTTCTGAAGCTCAGATCGCCCTCACTCTCAGAACATTGGGCGGGCTGACCACATCTGAAATCGCCAACGCCTTTCTGATATCAGAAACCACGCTGGCCCAGCGGCTGGTCCGTGCCCAGCGAAAAATCCGTGATGCAGGAATACCCTATCGGGCGCCTGCTGACGACATGCTCCCGGAACGCCTGAGCGCGGTGTTGATGGTCATGTATCTGATATTTAACGAGGGCTACAGCGCATCTGCGGGAAACAGCCTGATCCGTCGCCCCCTTTGCGTCGAGGCGATTCGTCTCACGCGGGTTCTTCGCCAGCTGATGCCAGATGAGCCAGAGGTAACTGGCCTGCTGGCTCTCATGCTCCTTCACGATTCACGAAGAAACGCTCGGACAGACGGGGACGGCAATCTGATACTGTTGGATATGCAAGATCGCACACTTTGGGACCAGACGGAGATTGAAGAAGGCATCGCCCTGGCCGAGCATGCCCTGAGTCAGAAAAATCCCGGCCCATATCAGGTGCAGGCCGCAATTGCCGCCTGTCATGCGGAAGCCCGTTCGGCAGACCTGACGGATTGGCGTCAAATCGCGGCGCTCTATTGGACACTGAACGGTTTTACGCCGTCGCCAATTGTCGAATTAAACCATGCGGTAGCGATCGCGATGTCCGTAGGCCCGGAAATCGGGCTTCGATTGGTGGAGAATCTCGGCAGAACCAACGCGCTGGACTCATACTACTTGTTCCACGCCACTAAGGCTGACCTGCTTCGGCGATTGGGCGCTTCACAAGGCGCGGCGGAGTCCTACCGTCGAGCAATCTCGCTATCAAGCAACGCGCGCGAAACTGAATACCTCCAGAAGCGACTGGTCGAAGTATCAGATAAGGAATCAGTTCACTGAAACCAGCCTTGAATACCCCTGAGAGGCAACCATTGGGTCCTCCGGGTCATGGTGCGCTAAAATTGGTACGATTGACTGTGGTTCCAGTCGATAGCTGCCGATCAGCGACGACATACCTCACACGGAAAGGACTCATTTCGAAGCCATGAAGATTCTGGTCACCGGAGG
>JASLRP010000122.1 GCA_030743915.1 SAR202 cluster bacterium
GATTTTGATTCACATCGTGTGACCAAAATGTTGTTTCACAGACCGAGGAGAGCGAAGTGTCTGGTTACTGCAATGTTACGCTTGTGCCGTTGGGCTAGATTCTTCATCTGCGGAGTCAGAATGGCGATATTAGTTGCCAAAACGCATGAGGCCCGGCGCCAGGTCGCTCCCCAACCTGACACCGGGACCTCGCTTTGAGTTCGCGTCCTCAGATTACTCCGGGACGTTCAGAGATAGCGTTGCAATTTAGAGGGCGTTGTCATCAACCGCAGGGACCGCCGGTGCGTCACCTGACGTCTCGCATCGGATGATGATGTTGTCAGGAAGATCGTCCATGTCCAGTTCCTCGCAGATCCGGCTCAGGAATCCATCCTGTCCGAGCGCGCCAGGTCCAAACTGGTCAAGCCGCTCCCGGACCTCTGGAGGCAGGAAACCTGACAGGTCTCCAGGACCGCCGTTGCCGCCGAGGAAGGGCAATCGGTCGCGAATCTGACCAAGCGCCCCTGACTGGTTAAAATTGCCAAAGCCCTGACCGAAACCGGGTTGGCCGCCCTGTCCAGGTCCACCTCGTCCACCTGGACCGATACGGCCTTGTGGCCCGCCGATACCTCGGTGTATCTGAATGCTTGGGCCGCGTCCCTTGCCCTGCATATGTGGCCTGGGCATGTCGCCCTGATGGACCAGCTTCACTTCGCCGTCAACATCCACTACCAGCGTGTTGTCCTCGGTGTTAAGCTCTCCCAGATCGCCGGCGCGGTTCAGGTTGACCTTGGTGTCCTCGGAAATCGTGTAGCTGATAGGGTCTGAGCCGTCTTTGGGCTGGAGAGTGAAAGTTCCGGCGTCGGCGTCAATCTCGGTGACTGTGCCGGCTGCAGCCCTGTACGTCTGATAGTTGCCATCTTCGTCGGCTATGACCGCTTCGCCACGAGCGAACCTGTCGCCTGCCTGCATGGCCTGTTGAATGATGCCCTGAGCCATGTCAGGCTTGGGCATGGCAATGACGTGCTGTCGGAAGATTCCGCGCTTGGAAATCTCCGTCTCGCCAACGGTGATAGACAGGTCTAGAGAATCGTCGCCCCTGGTCACGATAACCAAAATCACATCGCCAACGCTGGCGTCCATCACAGTCTCGATAACGTCCTGGGGGCCGTTGACAATCTGTCCGTTAATGACAGTGATGACGTCGCCCCGCTCAAGGATTCCATTAGAGGGGCCATCCTCCAGCACGGCGGAGACCACCGCGCCGCCATCGACTCCCAATTCCTCGGCCCTGACAGGCGAAAGAGGGCTGATGGCTATGCCGATATATGGTTTGGTCTGGGCGTCCTCGTCTTCAACTGCCTGAAGATGCTCTACCGTCTGAGGTTGGGTTACTTCTGGCGCCTGAATGCCGGCGGCCTGGGTGGAGAAGGGGTTCGCTGCCACCACGGCAGTGAGCGCCACCCCTGTCAGCGCCACCAGCGCTCCTGCTGTAATCTTCGTCGCGTTCATGGTAATCTACCCTCCGGTTGTTGTAGGTTTCCGAATTGTTGATGTCAGTCGATCTTCCGGAATGTTCGCCTACTACAACGCGAAGGGGCGCCACCTGGTTAGCACAGCTTCCGCCCAATCGTCTTCCATGCCGGGTGGCGCCCCAATTTGGAGGGGAACCTCATATAGTATTACGGCGCGCCCAGACCCTCGGATTCAGGGGGAGGGTTTGGCGAGGGTTTCAGGTGTCAGGGATTGACCGCCAGTCGTTCGTCACTGGCATGAAAGAACGCCGACAAAACACGCCATTCTGAATCCGCAGATGAAGAATCTGGTCGCAGCGCGACAACGGTTGTTCCGTCAGCCACCTCACCATTCTGAGTCGCGACGAAGAATCTGGGCGCAGCGCGACAACCGTAGCGCTACACGCGATCAGATGCTTCACTCCGTTCAGCATGGCGGAATGAGCCAATCGTCAGCCACCCCACCATTCTGAGTCGCGACGAAGAATCTGGTTGTGAGTGGGGCGATGCTCGTGATGTCAACGACGAGATGCTTCACTCCGTTCAGCGTGGCGACCTGGAAATCTCCGTGCATTGCGAGGGCGATGGCAACGCCGAACTCAGATGACCTGATATTCCTCTTCGGTGATCTCGCCCTCTTCGTCGATGTGGAACGCTCTGATCTGAGGTTCGGCCTTGTTCTCCAGGGAGACCAGGATGTAGTAAACGTCCAGCATCCAACTCTCCAGGGCCATCCTGACGTCGGTCTGGGAGGGGTAGGCGGGGCTGTGAGTGTGGGAGTGATAAAACGCCAGCATGTCCCATCCGTTGTCGTCCCCGTCCTGCATGGCGTTCAGAAAGTCCTGCGGGTCCATCTGATAGCGGAACGGACTGGGCGTGGCGTTGGTAATCCGGTAGAGCTTCTTGACCGTCTCGTCGTTGCCCGACAGGATGCCACAGCACTCGTTAGGGTCATGTTCCTGGGAGTGAGCGATCATCTCGTCAGCAAATTCTTTCCCTATACTCAGCAACTAATTTCCTCCGACTTTTATGTATGTGATGCGGCCAGTCCGTGTTTCGACACTCGGACCGACGCCCTGTTCAAACCGCCGAGTTCACCTGATGATGTTTCAGACGCAGGACGGCTGTTGTCCGGCGATCCACGTTATCAGCGTCCGGTGAATATCGCCTTGATTTTATCGAGGATGGTGGAGAGGGTCCCTTTGGGCTTTTTGGCAGGCGCTCGTTTCTCGGTGCACTGGGCGCAATTGCACGTCGGCGGGTGGTCGTAATACCAGTTTGATCTTCCCATTCAGGTGGTGTCCTCTCCGAAGCTCTTCATTCACAGTGAAGTGGAACATTTCTTCCATGATGTATTATTGCATGGCATCGGCGAGTGCGTTTGAGAATTTTTGCCTCCGTGAGTTTTCGAGGAGCCACTATGACAACACCAACTGGCGCTCACCTGGTCGGAAGTGTGCCTCTCAGCGATTCACAGGAGGTGTTCCGCACCGCAAGCTCCATACTCGGCGACCATCTGCTGCGAATACCCGACGGAGAGACCGGCGAGCGGTCCAATTGGATCGGCTGGCAGTCCGCAATCTTTTACGACAACCCGGTTTTCGAGACCGTCGAGGGCGCGCAGGACGCCTACCGACCAAGACCTCAGGCCGGGATTCGAGATGACGCTGAATTCACCGAAGCCTCCCTGGGAAGGCTGGGATACGCCGACGCGGCCATCGCGTCTTATCAAGATTTCGTGCTGCTCAAAGAGGCCGGAGATTTGCCCTCTCACATTCAGTTCCAGGTGAGCCTGCCGACTCCGCTGGCTCCGGTGTCGTCCTTCGTGTCACTGGCAGACCGGCCGTTGGTAGAGCCTGTGTACGAATCGATAATGCTGGCAGAACTGGCAGAGATCATCGAAGCTGTCCCTCGAAGCGAGCTGGCAATCCAGTGGGACGTGGCGGTGGAATTCTCCATCCTGGAGGGCATCATGACATCTCATCTGGAAAACGCCGAGACCGAAGTCGTGGAGCGGCTGGTGTGGCTCGGCGCCCACGTTCCAGAAGATGTGTCGATGGGCTACCACCTGTGCTACGGGGACGCGGGTCACAGACACTTCAAGGAGCCGGAGGACACCTCCAGGCTGGCAGCTATCGCCAACGCCCTATCGTCGGGCGTTGCGCGGAACATCAACTGGATACACATGCCCGTGCCGCGAGACAGGTCAGACGACGCCTACTTTCAGCCTCTGACGGATTTAAGTCTCCAGTTCGAGACGGAATTGTATCTGGGATTGGTCCACTTCACCGACGGCGTTGATGGCGCTCAACGGCGCATTGAGACGGCGCAAAAGTACGTCTCCGAGTTCGGCGTCGCGACTGAATGCGGTTTCGGTCGGCGGCCTCCTGAGACCGTGGCTGATCTGATGGAGATTCACGCGGCGGTCTCTGCGCCGCGATGACGTCTCGACGTCTTCCTTGATCGACTCGGGCCTATGCTGGCATACTGAAATTTCATACCGATAAACATGCCATAAAGCTAGTTAAGATTGGATGGCCTTGTTTGGACCGGCCGGGAAGACGGTTACATAAGGGATACCAAACCACACTACTCCGCGCGCTCCCACGACAACAATGTCCTACACTGAATCCAAGCCTCCGACAAAGCCTATCTCGCTCAATGGGCGAAACTTCATTTCGTCGCTCGGCACGAGCGTCGAGGCAAGACGCATCCTCGCCTTGCTCGTAGTTGCCGCCGTGTTGCTCGCCGCATACCCGGTGGCGCGGGTCGTTGAGTGGGCAGGCGACACACAGGTCCACACCATCGTCGAAACCGTGTCCACGCTGTTGGCATTGATGGTCGGTGTTATAGCCCTTGTGCGATATCACAGTCACCAGAACACTGCATTTTTGCTGTTGGGTGTCGGATTTGCGGGCACTGCATTCCTGGATGGATACCACGCCACCGTAACGTCCGAAGCATTCGCTGAACTGTTCCCATCGGTCCCGTCGTCGCTGATTCCCTGGAGTTGGTTCTCATCCAGGTTGTTCCTATCTGTGTTGATGTGGTTAAGTTGGCTGGCATGGCTCCGGGAACGGAAATCTGGACAGCAAAGAATCATCAGAGAGCGCACAGTTTATGCATCTGTAACTGTGCTGACCATCATCAGTTTCCTGTTCTTCACATTCGTGCCGCTGCCAAGAGCATACTATCCAGAGTTGCTATTTCCACGACCAGAGGAGTTCCTGCCCGCGCTATTTTTCCTTGCTGCATTGATCGGGTATCTGATAAAAGGCGCATGGCGCAAGGACACTTTCGAGTTTTGTGTGGTCATTTCGCTGGTAATCGGCGTGGTGGGACATGCCCTGTACATGTCATCGTCATCACAGATATTTGATGCTGAATTCACCTTCGCGCACCTCCTCAAGATAATAACCTATCTGTGCGTGCTGGCTGGCCTTTTGATCAGCATGCATTCTCTGTTCCGTCGGGCTGATGAGAGCGCGCAGGCTCTCCTAAAGAAAACCAACGATCTGACTGACGAGGTCGCGCTCCGTGAGAGAGCAGAGGCCGTCCATCGGGAGCTTTCCCGCGAGAACGACGCGCTGGCAGAAATCGGGCGTATCGTAAACTCGTCCCTGGACATCAACGAGGTGTTCGAGCGCACCGGACAGCAGGTCCAAAAGCTAATCGCATTCGACAGATTAGCGATCACGCTTGTTGACTCCGAGAAGGGGGTCTTCAGCACTCCCCACGTTTCAGGCAAGTTCATTCAAGGTTGGGAGGCCGGAGCGACCGAGCCGCTATCCGGTTCGGCTGTTGAAGCCATCGTATTAACTCGCAGTGGAATACTTGCCAACGCCCAGGAAATGGAGCTACTGACCAAACGGTTCCCCGTCCTCCACAAGGGAATTGACCACGGGTTGGCTTCGATGATCGCCGTCCCGCTAATATCGAACGACGACGCATTGGGGTCGCTGAACCTCCGCTCCAGCGACCCCAATGCCTACACAGAGAAAGATATGAAACTGGCCCAACGAATCGCGGCTCAGGTAGCCGGGGCGGTCGCCAACTCTCAGTTGCACGCAGACCTGGAACGAGAAGCCCATGAGAGTGAAGCATTGGCTGAGGTTGGCAGAATCATAAGCTCTTCAATGAAGATTGACGAGGTTTATGAACGATTCACCGATGAATTGAGAAAGCTGATTGATTTTGACAGATGCAGCATTACTCTGGTCGACGAAGAAAAAAGAAACGTCTCAGTAGCCTTTGTGGATGGAACAGACCCGCCAGGAAGAAGGCAGGGAGAATCTACGCCTTTCCCAGGTTCTAACGTTGAAAGAATGGGAACGACGAAAAAGGGGGAGGTCATTCAATTCGGCGATCCCAATGCGGAGAATGGTGAGGCCAATGACCATTTCGTCGATCGACCCAAGTCGCTTCCATGGATAGCCACAGCCGCGCACGCCCCGCTAATCCAAGGCGATGGGGTGATTGGAGCGTTGAATCTGGGAACGGCCAGACCGCATGCGTACTCAGAACGAGATGTTGCATTGCTCGAACGGGTGGCAAACCAGATAGTGGGAGCCATCGCCATCAGGCACACCTATGATCAGCTTGCCGACGCCCAGAATGAGCTATCCTCTCGCAACAATGACTTGGAAACGCTTCTCTATGTGACATCTCACGATCTGAGAGAGCCGCTCAGGGCCATTGAAAACTTTACCCAGATAGTCAAGGATAGATACACAGACACCCTCGACGATAAGGGCCACGACTTTCTCCGAAGGGTCGTGCGGGGGGCGCAACGAATGAACCAGCTTCTGGAAGACATTCTCACGCTCTCCCGCGTGCAGCGCATGGACCAGCCCTCTGAATGGATTCCCAGCAAAGACATCGTTCGTGAGGCGCTGCAACGCCTGGAGGCGGCAATCGAACAGACCGGCGCCGAGATTAACGTGGCGGACTCTCTGCCGTCGCTTCAGGTTGACAGGGTCTGGGCCACCCAGGCCGTGTATAATCTGGTATCCAACGCCCTGAAGTTCACCAGCAACGGCGATGCGCCACTAATTGAGATCGACGCCTACCACAGCGCAGGTGAGGAGCCTGAAACAGGCCTCGTGGTGCGCGATCGGGGAATCGGCATCGCCCCCAAGCACACCAAGAGGGTCTTCAAGTTGTTTCAGAGGGCGGTAGGACGAGAGATCGAAGGCACGGGCGCAGGACTGGCTATTGTGAGTCAGATCGCCGAACGTCACGGTGGCAGAGCCTGGGTGACGCCACGAGACGGCGGAGGATCGGAAATATTCATCACTTTTGGACAGGGCAAGGTCAAGTAGAGGTCTGCCGTGGAACAACCGCCAATTGACATCCTCCTGGTGGAGGACAATGAAGACGACATTCTGCTGACCGAGGAGGCATTCTCTGAAGGCAAGCTGGTCAACATAGTCCACGCCGTGCGGGACGGCGAAGAAGCGTTGCAGTATCTTCGAAGGCAGGATCGGTATGCCGACGTGTCGCTGCCAGGTCTTGTGCTGCTGGACATCAACATGCCGAAAATGAACGGCCTCGAAGTCCTTGAGGAAATCAAGAAAGACCCTGATATCAGACACCTGCCGGTGGTTATGCTGACCACCAGCGAGCAAGAGAATGACATCGTGACATCATACGAATTCGGCGCCTGTTCCTACATCAGCAAGCCAGTCCAACTCAGCGATTTCAGGGAGGCTCTGCGCCGATTCGAACTCTACTGGGCGCTGGTCGCTCGGATACCGGGGACAGGCAAATGAACTCGATACACATCCTGCTCATAGAAGACAACGACGACGATGCCGTGATGATCAGAGAGCTTCTGAACGACGACGACAGCGGCGTCGACTTCGACCTGACTCATGAAACGTCTCTGGCTTCAGGCATTTCAACGCTCAATTCAGTCGAGCCAGACCTAGTCTTGCTCGACCTCTCCCTGCCTGACAGTTTTGGCATGGAGACCCTCAAGGCGATGCGCGAGCGCTCTCCCAGGGCGCCGATTGTCGTCATGACTGGTCTTGACGACAGGGCGACGGGCCTGCTGGCCCTCAGCGAGGGCGCCCAGGACTACCTGATCAAGGGTAATGTGGACAGCCACGGTCTGGTGAGCGCCATTCGTTACTCTCTTGAGAGGAAGCGGCTGGAGGCAACCCTGGTCGAGACCGCAGAGGAAAACGCCCGACTCGAACTGCTCAACCTGACCGCCAGAGCTTTAGGGCACCACATCCTGAACGCACTGACACCGATGATCGGCCTGGCCCAGCTAATGGACCCCAAAGACCCGGAGCGGGTGGACGGCCTGAAAGACTCGGTGCTGGAACACACCAAACGTATCGAGGCGACGGTGCTGGCGCTGATCGAGATTTCGGAGACAGGCGACGTCTCAGAGGTTGAGTTCGCCAATCTGAAAACCAGCAAGATGCTGGACCTGGACGCCGTGATCGAACGCCAATTGGCCAAGACACGACGCTAATGGACCGGCCAACGAAACTGGGCTATTCCATTGGTTGTAGTCGTTAGCAGACAGTTTTTGCGGATAGTGATCTCGCCACTCTGAGTCGCAACGAAGAGTCTGGTCGCAAGCAATACAACCGCTGATCTACACGCGACCAGATGCTTCACTCTGTTCAGCATGGCGGAAATAACCTAGTGCTATGTCAGTCCTGGATTAATGGATAAAGGCGCTTGAGCTTGATACGCGCATCAGAGGACGTAAAACGCC
>JASLRP010000123.1 GCA_030743915.1 SAR202 cluster bacterium
CAGTGCGCTCAGGCAAGTGAGTTTCGCCACTGTGAGGATGCTGCCGACGTTCAGCCATTCCTGCCACGCCAGATTGTACTCACGAATCGGGGGCGCCGAACTCTGCTTGTGCCGTTCCGACAGCTCATCCAGAGTGTGGAGAACCTCTTCCATCTCATTCCCATCGCGCACCAGGCCCACCTTGTCCCACATCAAGCTCTCGATCTCTGACCTGATGGCGTAGATGTTCTCCTTGCCATCCAGACTCAGGGGTCTGACCAGTTCCTCTATTTTGGCCTCGACCAGGGAGCGCGAATAGGATGGCTGAGACCTTCCCTGAACATACTCGGCCATAGCGTCGCCCGCCCTCGAACCGAAGACCGTGGACTCGGCCACGCCGTTGCCGCCCAGCCGGTTGGCTCCATGAACGCCGCCGGCGTCCTCTCCGGCCACGAACAGGCCACTCAGGTTGGTCTGGCAAGACGAATCGATTCGAGCGCCACCCATGTGGAAGTGGGCCGTGGGAGATACCTTGACCGGCTCTCGGGCGAGGTCAAAACCGACCTCTCGACAACGGTCGGTCATCCCGGGAAAGTTCTGCTCGACGAACTCGGTTCCGAGGTGCGACACGTCGAGAAACACCGCGTTGTCTGAAGTTCCCCGATTGGCCTTGATCTCCATGTAGGCCGCCCTCGATACAAGATCGCGGGTGGAGCGCTCCATACGCTCAGGGTCGTAGCGGGTCATGAAACGTTCCCCAGATGCGTTGCGCAACAGTCCCCCGGCCCCCCTCAATCCTTCTTCCAGCACCGCGCCCGTCAGTATTGAATCGCCGGCCATCAGCCCCGTGGGGTGGAATTGGTACATCTCCATGTCCTGCATTATGCATCCTGCTCGGTAACACAGAGCCATCCCGTCTCCCGCTTTTTCCAGCGAAGGAGCGGCGACGCGATACATGCGTGCGCCTCCGCCGGTGGCCATCAGGGTGGCTTTGGCTGTGACAGCCGTGAACTGGCCGCTTCGCACGTCCATCAGCAGCGCGCCGGTAATTTGATCTGATCCGTCAGAGAGCAGTTCGACCGCTCGACGCTCGTCGAGGGCGATTACGCCGGTGGACAGCACGGCGTCTTTGAGCCTGGACATGATCTCGATCCCTGTCAGGTCGCCCTTATGCACTGTGCGGTCGAAGGACTGGCCGGCGAAGGCCTTCTGATAGATGTCGCCCTCTGGCGTCCGATCGAAAAAGCAGCCGTAGCTCTCCAACTCGGCGATCACTTTGGGGGCATCGTTTACGAGATTCCAGGCCAGTTCCTGGTCGTTCAGATAGGCGCCGCCTTCGATGGTGTCGGCGAAGTGAAGGTCGAAAGAGTCTGCCGGGTCGATGACGGCGTTATATCCACCCTGGACCATGCGCGTGCAGCCGCTCTGACCCAGCGTGCCCTTGGCGGCCACGGCTATCTTCAGATTCGGGTCATGTTTCCAGGCGTGGAGAACCGCCATAAGTCCGGCTCCACCACCGCCCAGTATCAGGATATCCACTGCCAGTTCGTCGTACATAGCGACTTCACTTTCATTCAGAGGTTGATTCAACCAGGGTGAATAATCTTGAGCAGACGTTTCAGCTTGTTGGTGATTACTTTTCGCTTCAGGCGCTGGATGGCGAGGGTTGGAGAGATGCCTTTCGGACACACCGCCTCGCACTCGAAAAGCGTATGACATCGCCACAAACCATGCTCGTTGGCGACGCTGGCGAGGGCATCTTGCGACTGCTGATTGCGGCTGTCAGCCAGCATCACGAACGCCCGGTTCAACGCCGCAGGCCCCAGGTATTCATCATCGAGGCCCACGATACTGCATGCCGAATAGCATAACCCGCAATAGATGCACTCCCGCTGAGGTTCGATGGCTCGCCGTTCCCTGGACAGCGGAGAAACCGACGCCGCTGCGAATTGCGCTCCGCCCAATTCGGTGGACGGCGCTGCCCGGTTGACCTTGGCGTGAAAGTCCGAGGTGTCCGTGACCAGGTCACGCACGACTGGCAGGTGACGCATAGGCTCGACGCGAATTTCGTCGCTGTCCCCACGAAGGTCTCGGACCATTGTTCGGCAGGCGAGGCTCTCTTTGCCATTGATTACCACTCCGCACGAGCCGCACATTCCCACGCGACATGCGCATCGGAATGCCAGAGACGGGTCCTCGTTTCGTTGCGCCCAGATGAGGCTGTCGAGCACATTCATGCTCTCTCCGGCATAGGGCACGATGAACCGATTCCAGCGCTCCTCCTGGTCGCCGGTGGGCTGTCCTGTCCTTTTGACAATCAGTGAGATAGTTTCCATTCGCGTTTCGCACACTCCTCAGAGTAATTGGATGGCGTTAGGAGACAAATACCAGGAGCGCCTGCCCGCCGTAAATAAAGGCCATCAGTCCCAGCATCCACAGGCCAACGGTGACCTCGCGCTGCCTTCGAGACGCGGGGCGCCATTCCAGCAGGATGCCTCGTATCCCGTTAAGACCGTGGTACAGGACCAGCGCCAGGAGCGCGAAATCGAAGAAGACGAAGAAACCCTGGGCCAATCGCTGGCTTACGACCTCGAACGTCACTGCTTCCGCCTGACTGCCTGTCTCTACATTCCCCACCTGGGCAAAGTGAGTGAACCAACCGTGCAGCGCCACGAACACAATCAGCAGCAACCCGCTGAATCGCTGGAGAAGCCACAGCCAGAATCCTGGCGTTCCTCGCGACGGCAAACGGTCCCTTTCCAATTCCCTATCTCACAATCAAGGGAATGCTCAAGTACGCGGCGATGGCGGTCCCTATGACGGTCAGGGCTACACTGGACCAAAAGAGGGCCGCCTGTTGTCCAATGCCGATGCCCATGTCAAAGAGGATCACCCGAACGCCGTTAAATGCGTGATAGAGAACAATAGCAATCAGGACGATGTCCAGGGCGGCGAGAACAGGATGCTGGACGATCCTGAGAGCCGAATCGAAACCTTCCTCGCCGGATCGGGATGTGGATATGACGGCGATGTGCAGAAACAGATAGGCAACCAGCAACACGCCCGATACGCGCTGCAACAGCCAAGCCCACCAGCCCGTGTGGGTGCGTGTATGGGCGTCGCGGCCCACGGACGTGTGGAGCAACGACGATCTCATGCCGTCACCACGCCCGACCGTTAAAACAACTCTCTGTCGGGCCGCTGCTCTTCCCCGATGCGTCGGTACACGGGCGGCTTGAGTCCCTCGTATAGCTCGGCCAGTTGATCGTTAATGTCATTGTTCACCTGCGCAAAGTAGCCGTTCCCTCGGGCGTCCCCTTCCACCAGCAAAGGGCCAAGCTCATCGACCTCCAGTATCCAGAGCGCCTCGGATATTCCCAACTCCTCCACCCAGAACACGTCCACGACGTTCTTAATAGCCTTGCCGTATTGCGCCCCAAGTCCATAGCCCATCGTTGTGAGGCACACCGCGCCGTGCTTTTTGAAAACATCTCGGTAAAGCTCTTCCGACATGCCTGCCTTGCCCACGACCACCTTGACTCCAAATCGTTCCATAAGGTCAGGCATGTACTGTGCGTAGCGAAATCCCGCCGTGGCCTGGAGGGAGGATACCTTGTACACGCCGGGCGACACCTCGGCTCCGGCGGGCGAGGACTGGAAGGTCACGTTGGTCAGAGCGCTCAGGTCAACGGGAGGTTCGTGCCCGTTCACCAACATGTGCCCATACACGCCGTCTCGGGCCGTGTAGATGACGCCGCTAAGGTACACGACATCTCCTGCGTTCAAGCTGGCGATTACCTCGTCAGACAGCGGAGCCGTGACGTGTCGCTCGATGATCTGGGGCTGGCTCATTCAGGGTTCTCCTGGCAGATATGTGAGGGGCGCTTCTGGATGTTCAGCGCTTTGCGGGGTTGAGTTCTACTCGACACCCTCGCGTCGGTAGTAGGGCGTGAACCAGAGGGGTTCATCTCGGAACTCCACGCTGGCGTCGGCGTGGATGCGGGCCGTGGATCTGCGGTATGCCAGACAGAACTGGGATATGGCTATCGGCAATCCACCTGTGTGGGTATATGCGATCTCTACATTCACGTCCAACGCCGTAGTGTCGCCTCCCACGCCCATGACTCCGAATCCGGTCTTGTTGGCGAGTTCCTTCAACTCTTGCTCCAGGTCGGCCACGCTCGGGTCTGGATGGCGGTCTCCGATCATCCGAAGACAGGCCGCTTCCTTGGACAGGCTGACACACCGATCTTTCGTGCCGCCCAGCCCCACTCCTATGACCACAGGCGGGCACGACAGGCCCCTTCTTGCGAAGGCCGCCAGATTGTCCAGGAGAAATCGCTTGATGCCGTCTGTGCCATCAGCTGGAAACAACATACGGTAGTCTGTGCCGAAAAGCCCGCCCTTGTGGACCACGGTGACATCCACCCAGTCGGCATCAGGCTCGAAAGAGTAGTCAACATCGGGAGCGAAGATGCCGACGTTGTTGCCTGGATTCTTGCGAGTCAGCGGATGCACCCTGTTGGCGCGCAACTGCACATCGCGAGTCACGTCTGCCAGGGCATTTCGGAAAGCCCGTTCTAACCCCACGAAACCTCCGGCAATCCGAGCCTCGTTGCCAGCCTTCACGTAGTATCGAGGGAGGCCGGTGTCGCCGCACATGGGCCTGTCTTCGTTTATGGCTAACTCGGCGTTCTCAAGTATTTGTCCGAGAACGAAACGCGCCATCGGCTTGGTCTCTCGAATATGGGCCTCATGGATCGCGGACGCGCCATCGGTGGGCAGCGCGATGGCGGCCCGTTTGTTGGCTTCATATGCCACGTCATAGAGGACCTGCTCGGTTATGCTGTCCGCGGCTATCGTCATGACCTGTTCTCTCCATCAAACCGCTATGGCCGCAAAGAAATTCGCATTCTATTGTCTGGTTTGGGTTGGGCGAGGCGCGATAGACACCGTGCGCAAACCATGAGTAAGAGGTGTCTCGCGCAACCCAAAGGTACGCTTCGGCAACGGCAGGTGTCAACAAACAAACCCGACTCTGGTCACGCGCCAGAGAGCGTCGATTTCCAGGCTTGTTATCGGAATTACGGACGGTTATGATACGTCCTGACTCGATAATGCTCCCTCGGTGACCCTGAATACTGCTCAACTTCGGCCTGAGTCGGCCTGCGCGCAGATAAGCAGAGAGGACCAATTGCCTTGATGCCACCAGTTCTTGACGAGGTCTGCGTCCTGGATATCAGCCACGGAATCGCCGGCCCTCTCTGCGCCAAAATCCTGGGGGACCTGGGAGCCGATGTAATCAAAATAGAGCCTCCCGGCGGCGAGTCTGGCCGGACGATGGCTCCCTTCCTCCACGATGATCCCGATCCCGAGAAGAGCCTGTTCTTCCTGCAATTGAACCTGAACAAACGGGGCATAACGCTCAATATCGAAACCCCAGAAGGCTCCGATGTGTTCATGGACCTGGTCCGGCGCGCCGACGTTGTGGTGGACTCGTCTCAGCCCGGATACCTGGCGTCCATCGGGTTGGGCTACGATACTCTGGAGCGCGAGAATCCCGCCGTTCTCCTGACGTCCATTACTCCCTTTGGCCAGACCGGGCCATACAGCCAATTCAAGGGCGAGGAGATCGTAGCCTACGCCACCAGCGGAATTATGGCCATCAGCGGCACCTCCGACCGGGAGCCTCTGAAGCACGGAGGATTCCAGGCCCAGTACGAAGCCGGACTCAACGGCGCGACAGGCACGGCCCTTGCACTTTTGCTGCGAGACTTCACCGGCCAGGGTCAGCATCTGGACATCTCCACTCAGGAGGTCGTTAGCTCCTCTCTGGTCATCAACCAGCCTTTCTATAGTTGGACGGGCGCCGTTCAGGGTCGCCGACCTCCCGAAGGGGCGTTGTTCGGGAACATCATGCCTTGCAAGGACGGGTACTTCATAAGCCAGCCGGGCGGAGGCGCCACCTGGGACGCCGTGGCCGATTTCTATGGTCGAGAAGAACTGAAAGAAGACCGGTTCGCCAACATCGATCAGCGGGCGGTCAACGGGCAGGCTATGGACGAGATTATCCTGGACGCCACCAAAGACCGCACCATGAACGAGATGTTCAAGACCGCCTCCGAGGAGTACCGCATGCTGATGGGCATCGCTCAAACGCCCGAGGACATGGCCGAGTGTGAGCAGCTTGAGGCCAGAGGGTTTTATCGTCAGGTGCAACACCCTGTCATAGGCACGATTGACGTGCCCTCACGCCTGTTCAACCTGACCGACGCCGAGCGCAGAGACCACGTGACGGCTCCTCTGTTGGGGCAGCACAACGACGAGGTGTACCAGGGAATCCTGGGTTACTCCCAAGAGGACCTGGCGAGGTTCAAGCAAAGCGGAGTGATGTAGAAACCCCTTGACGATGTTGGTCTGGTCTCACAAGGGACAAGATAATACTCGTGAGTACACGCCAGACTGTATTTCCCAGATGAGCTTGTTTTGAGATTGTGGCGCCCGCAGAATCAGGGAGTTTCGTGAGGGGCCAGATTTCTCAACTGGCATCAACAGAGAGTGTCAACTGGGGATTGACGGCATGTGATGAGAGCGTTATCGTTTGCCTCGGACGGGATGGGGAGCGCACTCAATAGCCGATGAACCTTTCTGGGAAATATCGGTTCAGTTCAGTAGGGAGCATTTTACATATGATTTGGGACATCCCGGCTCACCATAGGCGGGCTGCCGAAAGAGACATCTTATTCGACACCCAAGGGGGCAAATGCAAATCCTGTGGACAAGAGGTCAGTCTCAGGAACGTCATCGTCGATCATATAACGCCTCGCACTAGCGGCGGCTCTGAATCTATCACCAACCTTCAACTGCTATGTGAGGACTGCGCCGGCCGCAAACGAGACTCTGAAGCCTGATAATCCGCCCAGCTTCGTTTCTGGACGTCCACAATTTGGTCCGGGATATATCTGTTGAGATCGAGGCATAGCTGACGCGGCCACTGTCGTTCAGTGTCACGCGATGTGTCAGGTTCCACGGCTGTAAACGTAAGGTCTTGAGGAGAGTTCGCTATGGCGCGGCTGCCCCTGGAAGGAATACGGGTAATAGAGTCCAGCTACGTGTTCGCCCTGCCCTATGCGGCCGGCCTCATGGCGGACCTGGGAGCCGAGGTCATCAAGGTCGAAGGGCCAGGCAGGATGGACACCACCCGCGCTGGAGGGTTCGCCGGCGGATTCCCTGAAAACGATCCCGGC
>JASLRP010000124.1 GCA_030743915.1 SAR202 cluster bacterium
GCCCGTCGCCAGTCAGATCAGGCGAGCCGTTGGCCGATTGACCTCAAGGTCAGATTTCAGGCCAGGAGAAACTCGCGGATTCGAGCGACATCGGAGTCGTTGAAGCCGAGGTTTTTCACATACCCTTCGGCGTTGCCGTAGCTCTGGTACAAGAGCGTCAGGAAGTCGTCCATATACTGTCGTTTGGTGATCATCCTTGCTTTGGCGTCCTCGGGCGCCCCTTCTGGCGGCCGGCCGGCTTCGACCACATAGTCGTAAAGCTGATCGACGCTGGCGGAACTCATCGCGTAGTCTTCAGCGATAGTGTTCTGCGCTACGCCGACCAGATCAAGGACCAGGGCGGCAGTAATGCCCGTTCGGTCCTTTCCGGCTGTGCAGTGGGCCAGGATTGGATACGATTCTGGCTCAAGCAATACTCTGGCGACCTCTCGCCAGACAGGCTCGCCGTTTTCCAGCATCGAAAAATACCGAGGCCCGGACTGTCCGATGCCGTACGTGATATTTAGCGACTCAGTGTGATCTGCCATCGGCTGGCTGGCGTCAATCACCGACAGTGGATGTCTGTTTGGCACGAGATCTACCAAGGAACCTCTGGTGGGATTGTCTTTGAATTCGTCAGGGTGTCGCAGGTCGATGATCGACTGAATGGACAGACTATCTTGAAGCGAGCGAGCTTCCACGTCCGCGATTTTGTCCAGCGAGCCAGAGCGAAACAGCACGCCCGAACGAACTTCTTCGCCTGAGGTCGAGGTGTATCCGCCAAAGTCGCGAAAATTGAAGGTTTCGTGGGTCTCTATTAGCTGAGGCATAATGGTCCTGTTCATCTGGAATTTGATGCGGCGGCGCGAACTCTACTTCCCGCCGGCGCATATTGATCGTGTGTCGGCTGATCAGCGCATCGAAGGATACTCGCTCACGCCTAGAGGACCGAGCGGACCATCCCACCGTCGATCAGCATGGTCGTTCCGGTAATGTAGCTGGCCCGGTCGGAGGCCAGGAACGCCACCAGTCCAGAGAACTCATCCGGCCTTCCGATTCGATTGAGAACGGCTTCCTCTCCGCGGGCTTCGAGGGCATCCTCAACAGAGATTCCCTGAGCTTTGGCGCGGGCGGTCGTGTTGCCGAGCATTCTGTCCGTTAGAATCGCCCCTGGGCACACGTTGTTCACCAGGATGTTATCTGGCCCAAGCTCTTCAGACAGGCTCTTGGAGTACGCCACCACGCCCATTCGGGCGGCCCCTGACAGCGCCAGGTTGTCGATTGGCTGGTAAACAGTGCTGGACAGTATGTTGATGATGCGTCCGCCGCCCTGCTTTTTAATGTGGGGAACGGACTCGCGGGCCATTCGGGCGAAGAACAAAAGAGATCGCTGTAAGGTAATGTTCCACGTTTCTTCATCCGCGGTTTCAGCCCTTGCCAGGGGCGGACCGCCGGAGTTTGCTACCAGAATATCGAGTTGGCCAAAGTGGTTGACCGTCTCAGCAACCAACTCCTGAATCGTCTCGTTCTGGTCAAGGTCGCCCGCGAATACGAGCACATCCGCGCCCGTGGATTCGCGAATCTCGGAGGCGGCCTGTTGTAGGTCTGCCTCGGTCCGGCTGCAAATCACCACCTTGGCGCCTTCCCTTGCCAACTCCTCAGCGCAGGCTCTGCCAAGGCCCTTGCTGCCGCCGCCGACTATCGCCACTTTGTCCTTAAGGTTGAGGTCCATATTTGGTTCGTTACCTCTCTGAAAAATCTTGGAGTAACGATACCGTAGTCAGACCGATTTTGCTAGGCAGGCAATTCAGAGCAACTGGAGGCGAACAGATGCAAATCGGAATCCAGTCGAATTGCGCACGAAATATCATGTGGAACGATATTACGCCTTCAGAATGTCGCGCCTCGACAGCGCCCGCTCCATGAGAGGTCGCATGCCCAGGTCGGTGGAGATTTGCAGTGACTCGTCGAGGAGGGATGTGGCCTTCGCCTTGTCGCCCCCGCCGTCGCGTTTCAGAAGCATGTCGGCGTAGTCGCATAGCGACCAGGCAAGCTCTGTGACGTAGCCCGCTTTGCGGCAGAAGGCGAGCGCGTCCTCGAAGTGGGTCTCGGAGTCGTCCAGGTTCCCCATCGTTTGGGCGAGGAGGCCGAGCAACCGGTCGGCGCAGAATACTGGCGATAAGAATTGAGTACCTCGCTCCGGCGTGAGGGACGAATACAATTCAATCGCAGACTCTTCGTCACTGCGCTGAATCGCGACGAGAGCCAACCCGGCCCTGGCCCAGATCATGTAATTATTTGAACTAGACGGTAATGAAAGTATCTCTTTCGCTAATGTTTCTGCAGCATCCACACGGTCTGTTGCCCCTGAAACTCTTGCAAACAACGGTATCATCATTATTGCGAATGTACGTTCAACTCCTGACCCATGTAGGATATCGGGCGCTTGTTCTAGAGTTTGTTCGAAATACTCGCTACTCTGCTCGATATTGCCCACTTGCAGGTTCAGCAACGCAGCGCTGGAAAGAGCCCTGAAATCGTTCGGTGATTCGGCAAGGGAACGATCGGTAAACTCCTGAGCGACCTTCCATTCGCCTCTGAGCACTGCCAACATGGCGTTGGTATTAAGTAACCAGACCAAGTAATACCTGTTGTGCAAACGCTCTGCGGATTCTAGTCCTGCGGTGGCATGAATCTGCGCCTCGACGCCATCCCCCAATTGTTGGAGGGCAAGGGAGCAGAGCCATCTTGCCAGCGCCAATGTTTGAAGCTCATTGAGAGATTGGGCTAACTTGATTACCGGATTCAGCTTTTCAACCACTTCCCTATAGTGAGCACGAAAGTAGCGCAATCCGCCGTCGAGGTAGAGAGCGAGTAATTCAAGAACTCGGTCTTCTTCGCGACGTGCAATCTCTATGGCCCGGTCGATATTCTCCTGAGCGCCGTCATAGTCTTTTTTCTCGGCTGCCAGAGCGCCTCCATGCCGAATCAGAAGATACCCTGCTTCAAGAGAGTCAGGCGACACCAGGTCCAGAGCGCGAGTGGCCATGGCGAGCGTGCCGACGGAATTAGGCCGGAGTGCGTGAGGGTATGACGCGACTGCCACGGCGTTTTCAGCGTCTCCCAAGTCAGCAAATGCTTCGAAAGCACGGATGAGAGTGTCAATTGCTTCTTGAGCTTGAGTATCTTCAATTGTTGCCACCTGCGCGCGTCCAAGACCAAAGAGTATCGTCGCTGTCTGTTCGTCGATACCCTGGTCCTCGCCCATCGAAGGAGAGGAACCTTCCACGGCGGCAAGGGCTCTTTGAAAATGGACTAACGCTTCCTCGAATGCGTTGGAACCAATCGCCCGCTCACCCGCCACTATCGAGTAGCGTACCAGCTTTTCCTTTCCAAGAACTGTCTCTGCCTGTGTGAAGTGGTGAGCAAGCTCGGCGGCGTTGGCCTCAGCATCTGCACCGTATAGCCCCTCCAGACTCTCAGCGATACGAGCGTGCAATCGCGTCCGCCTGGTGAGAGATAGCTCCTCCGATAGCGTTTCCTGTATCAGCGCATGGCTGAACTGGTAGCGACCTGCCGCATCCGACAACTCTTCAATCACCCTCGCTGATAACGCCTCGTCCAGAACGTCCAGCAATCGGTCTTGTGAGATGTCTTCTATCAGGGCGTCAAGCTGGTCGAGTCCAAAGTCTCTGCCTATCACAGAGGCGATGGTCAAGGTCTC
>JASLRP010000125.1 GCA_030743915.1 SAR202 cluster bacterium
CCCGATGTGGACGTGATAATCGTCCCGATTGGCGGCGGCAGTGGGGCCAGCGGAGCCTGCATTGTGGCCAAGAGCATCAACCCCGACGTCAAGGTAATCGGGGTCCAGTCCGAAGAGGCCCCCGCTGTTTATCTGTCGTGGAAAGAGGGCGAGGTTGTCCAAGCTCCCATGCGCAGCCACGCTGAGGGACTCGCAACCGGCAGCGGTTACCAGACCACGCTGGATATTCTCACCAAAAAATTGGACGATTTCGTTCTGGTCAGCGACGACGAAATGGACAGGGCAGTGATTCTCCACCTGGAAAACACTCACAATCTGACCGAACACGCAGGGGCAGCTTCCCTGGCTGGAGCCCTGAAGATCAAGGACGAACTGGCGGGCAAGAAAGTCGTATTGATCATGAGTGGCGGAAACGTGTCCATTCAGCAGCTTAAAGAGGCTCTGGAAAAGCACACCTAGCCGTATTTTCGCCAATCGGCAAGGAGCCATTATGACCAATCAACCCATTTCTGAAGACTCGTCTGGAGCAGACCTGTTTCCAGAATACTCGATGCTGTACGCATTGATCGCCTCAGAGGTCAGAGGCCTGACCGATGAGCAGCTTGATTTCAGGTCCGACCGGTGGGGTTGGGCTGATTGGAGCATCAGAGTCCAACTCAGTCACATGGCATCACTCATCCCTCGGTGGCTTGTTCTGCGCTGGGGCGACACGCTGTTTCCGGACGGTCACCACGGCGTTGACGATGTCCAGGGCATCGCGAATTCCGATTTCGACCGGCGAATGGATGACAACAAGTACCACGATCTCACGATCATCTTGTCCAAGTTGGAAATGGCCATCAACCTGGCTCGCAGGGTGTTGTCCGAACGAAACGTCGGTTTCCTTCGGGCTCAATCAGTGATTCAAGACCAGAGTCCCCAATGGGAATTGATGAACAAAGCCCACCCGACTGGCATCACTCTGACTGACGACCCAGGCAAAGCAACGATGCTGTTGGAAGCGACGATGCGCCACATCTACTTTGAAGAGGTAACCCACCTGTTCAACATCCAGAGACTGAAACGCGCCCAGGGTCTGTCGACAGTTTCCGATCTTCCCAGGGTCGGCTATTGGGCCATCGACGGATGGGACACCAGCGAGGCTTGATCGAGGTTACGACCAGTCCCGTGTTGATGCCATCCTCGCGCGTATGTCATCGGGTATCTGACGCACTCTGGCCCGCGTAGGAGAGTCGTTCCGCTTCCCAACGCTCTTTGCGGCCTCGGTGAGCAGTTCGACGCCTCCCAGGAAATCGTCAACGTGGATGTATTCAGGCCCGATGCCGCCTTCCGGGTCGCCGATGAACGTGGTGGCGTTATGCCAGTTCCCCAGCGGAAACGCCATACCGGTCGCCTTGTAACCGAACACCGCGAAAGCGGTGGCCTCACACGACCCGCCGCTCATCAGTTGCCGCTGGATTTTGAAGTCAGGATTCTGGCTCTGGAGCGTGCCCTGAGCGACATGGAATATCTGCTCGGCGTCGGCATCGAAGGTAAACATCCTGTCTCCGGTGCGAATCACGGGGCCGTCGCCCTGGGCGACTCCCGGAATCAGAGGGCTGGACTCTATCGAGACTACCAGAGTATCTTTGGGCAAAGTCCCAGCCTCGGCCATGAGCCTGGCGCCCCACAATCCGCCCTCCTCGGCCCTTGTCCACACGGCGTAGAAATCGACATCGACCTGTTCATTCACCACTCGCTCAAGCGCCGCCAGGGCCGAGGCGCAACCCGCCAGATCATCGGCGGCCCGCATCCTGATAAGATCGCCATCCAGCGTGAAATTGACCAGATCGAACACGAGGGGCACAGGCGGCGCGAACTCCACATCATCTTCGAGCTCCACCAGTACCAGCCGATCAGACTCGTCATCAGACAACGGCTCTTCAGACGGAATGAGTTGAGCCGGTGCCCTGCTGCCGTCTGGAAGCAACGCAAGCACGGAAACTGGCCGCTTCATCGAGACCACAGGCACGCCGCCCAGCGCTCTGGCGATGACTCCTCGCTCTCCGGCCTCGACGATTTCATATCCCGGATGGTCCATATGCGCTACATAGGCTACCGGAGGATCGCCACTCCCCGCTGCCTGACCCACGCCCTGATAATGCGCGATCACATTCCCGAACTCGTCCACCCAAACATCGACCCCCAGAGCTTTTGCCTGCTCGATCAGATATCTGGCCGGCCCTCCCTCGTGAAATGGCGCCGCAGGAAGATTGCCCAGTGATTCAAGAATCCCAAGCGCTCGGGTTTGATGGTCGTTCATGCGAATGACTCCTGGTTTCGAATTCAGTATGACGGCAGAGTATCAGCGTCAGTAGGCGTCGAGCAACCGTCTGGTAGGGCTCCCGGCCAGATCGACTCATCGCTGAATTCCACAGCGGCCTGCGGCCGACAGTAGCCGATAGCGCATTGATTCCGCTACCATATCTAGTGGGGCGGGCCATGTGGTCGCTTGGACCATAGTGTCCAGCTGCAGTCGGTTCTCCGATCGAAGTTTCGAAGTCAACATTCTCGATGGCTGATGGTATTCAGCCGACAGCCGGTCCTGAGGAATTTATGCAAGCTGGTGAGTTGATAGTAGTGCGCCTGAACAGTGGGCCTGGGATTGGCCGTTTCGTTGAGGCAGACTCGACACGGGTCAAATTTGCCATCGGAAGAAATCGCGAAGCGCGTCTGCCATTGGCGCGAGTGCTGTTGACTACCGGCATCAAAGCCACGGGTCACGAGGCGGTCGAATCGCTGACGCGAGAGGCCGAAATCGTAGCCTCTGAACTCGACCTGACCGACCTCTGGGACCTCGTGTGCGACGACGGCGATTCCATGAGCCTGCAGGACATAGCGGAGTTGTATTGGAGCGAAGAACCCAGCTCTGCTCAACGGGTGGGCCTGTTATTTCATCTTGACAGAAATGATCTGCGATTCACAACCAAAGGAGCCGAATACACGCCCCGTACTCGTGAAGATGTCGCCGAATTGGAAGCCCGGAGAGAACGCAGCGCCAGACACGCGGAAGAGGCTGTTGCGCTCGCCGAGAGCCTCTCAACCGGCAAACTGCCTAAAGAAATAACGTCTCACCAGTCACATTTATTGGACCAAATTCGCGGGCTGGCAGTGTTCGGTGACGATTACACCAGGGCGGCGTCGGCGAAAAAATACCTCGAAAGCATCACGGATGTTTCACGCGACCCCCAGCGGACCGCCTTCTACACTCTGACGAACGCAGGCCACATGTCCAGGGACGAATTTCTGACCCTGGAGCAGGCCGGAATCCCAATCGAGTTCAGCGAAGAGGTCCTGGCAGAAGCTGGCTCAGTGGACATTTCAACACAACTCGAAGACTCTCACCGCCGCGATCTGACATCTCTGGATGTGTTTACGGTGGACGATGAGGACACACGGGACAGGGACGACGGCCTGTCCATCGAGCATGTTCAGACTAAAATCGAAGGCGCCATGACAGACGCCTACCGAGTGGGAATCCATATCGCCGACGCAAGCTCCATCGTCCAACCTGAATCTGCCCTGGATAAGGACGCTGACCGCAGAATGGCGACGCTGTACCTACCAGAGCGGAAAATCTGGATGCTTCCCCCGGACATCGCCAGCGACGCGGGCAGTCTGTCTCCAGGCGAACGAAGGCTTGCGGTGAGTCTGATGGCCACAATCACGGAGGATGCTGAAGTCGCAAGCTGGGAGGTCACACCTTCGATCATCAGAAGCCGCGCCGCGCTGAGTTATGACACAGTTGACGCCCGAATCGATGACGACAGTGCTCCCATGCACCGCGAACTGTCCACTCTCAGGATGCTGGCGCAAAAACTCAAGGAAAAACGCGAGTCAACCGGAACGCCTAATCTGGACCGAGATGAGCTGTCCGTAAAAGTATCGGCATCGGGCGAAATTACTGTGGATGTGCTTCAACGCTCCAATCCGGCGCGGAGCATGATCGCCGAGTATATGATTTTCTACAACGCGATGCTGGCTGAATTCTGCAAAAAGAACGAGCTTCCTGCGCCCTACAGATCGCAGAAGGCTCCTGATGTCAGTGACATAGTGGCTCAGACGCCAGAGGGCCTGCTGAGGTGGTACCTCACCGTCCGCAAGATGGGTCCAGCGTCGATCAGCACCGAACCGGGCGCCCACGCCGGTCTCGGCGTTCCAGCCTACATTCAGGCCAGTTCTCCTCTTCGAAGATATCCCGATCTGGTGATCCAACGTCAGGTTTCGCACTTTCTGAAAACTGGCGACAAATTCTACTCCGACGAGGAGATTTCATCAGTTGCCCAGCGAGCCGACATGCAAATTCGGGAGTTGTCCCGTATTGAATTCGACCGCGAGAAATACTGGTTCCTCAAGTATCTTGATGCCCAACGACAGGAATTGGAGGCCGAGGGCGAAGAAGCCATCCACGAGGCCTACGTGCTTGATAACCCACCAAATCGGGCCGGCGTAATGGATCTGGTTAAGTACCCGTTTAGGGTTCGCGCTGCGCTGGTCAGCGACGTCAAACCAGGCGACACGGTGAAACTCCGATTGCACGGCGTTGACCTGTGGCGCCGAGTCGGTCAGTTTGTCGTGGCCGCTCCGGAGCCTTCGTAGCTAGACTCGCATTCTTCGTCGGAATGTGGATTTCCAGAGAATCGACGCTCCGAACATCGCCGCCAAAGCCGCCATTCCCAACGCCCCAACACTGGGGATCTGAGTAACCGCGACCGCCGTGTTGTTGTCCAACACATTGTCAGGGGCCGTGCTTGAGGCCACGGCGACATTGACCAATTGCCCACGTGTGCTTGTGGCAATCCTCACCCTCATCGACACATCGACTGCATCGCCGGCCGAAAGTTGGCCCAGATCACAGGTGATGATAGAAACGCCGGAACAAATACCCTGAGTCGGAATCGCGGCGATCAACGAAACGCCTTCGGGCAGGTTGTCGGTTATAGAAGTATTGGTCGAGGTTGCCGGGCCATCGTTGGTCACTTTGATTATGTATCCGATCTCGCTGCCTGCCACGACCGGTTCTGACGGCGCGGTTTTGGAAATGCTCAGGTCTGCCGGCGCAGGCGTAACAACCGCCGTGGCGCTGGCCTGATTGTTTCCAGTCGAACGGTCAAAGGATGTTGAAGATGCGACGACGGTATTCTCGATCTGGCCTGACACTCCCAACGACACGCTCGCCCGCAGCGTAATTCCTGCAGATTCACCCACCGCGATGTCGCCGAGTGCGCAATCGCCAAAAATGTCACACGCGCCCCGCGTGGAGGTGGCGAGATTCCATTTGAGGCTGCTTGGAAGCGTATCCGATAGCGTCACGCCAGTCGCTGTCGCGCTGCCGATATTCAAGACATTGATTGTGAACGTTACTTCATTTCCAGCCACAATAATTGGCGGTGACACGGTCTGCGAAACACTGATGTCCGACACGAGCACGGAGGTCGTGGCTGTCCCAGCGTTGTTTGAAAGCTTCGGGTCCTGAGGCGTGGATGTGCTGATCGTAGCCGTGTTGACCAACACGCCGAGATCAGCGTTCGCCACCAGAGTCGTCAGAGTCACAACCGCTGAGGAGCCAGAGGCAATGCTTTCGAATGAACATGTAATAACCGATTCGCCATTGCATGAAGCGCCACTGGTAGAGGTCGCAGTCAGCGTCAATCCAGATGGAAGAGTGTCCGTAATCGTGGCTTCAGTCGAGGTCGAAGGGCCATGATTTGTGACCGTCAACGTATAAGTCAACAGACCTCCAGCAACGACCGACGACTCGCTGGCGGTCTTGGTGATCGATAGATCAGCCTTCGGCGCCACATAAACGGATGCCGAAGCCGAGTTGTTCTGTGAATTCGATTCCAGGGCGGTAGTCGTGGTAGTAGCCGTGTTGGATATCGTGCCGGAAAATCCGTCCTCCACCCTGGTGTTCACCGTCAACGACGCACTGGAACCCGCATTGATATTTCCCAAGGAGCACGACACTATTTGAGCCCCAACACACGTGCCTTGAGCAGATGTCACAGACAACAGCGTAATGCTAGCAGGCAGAGGGTCCGTTACGATCACCCCCGTTGCCGTCACCGAGCCGGGATTGGACACCGTAATGGCGTATGTCAACTCTCCGCCAGGCTGGCCATTCCGCGGAGAAACAGTCTTGTTCAACGAGATATCCGTCGAGAACACGCCGGTGTGCTGGTTGATGAAATCGCGCATTTCGGTGACGCGAGTGTAAACACCCGGCAACCTCGGGAGAGCGCATCCAATGCCCCAGGACACCACGCCCGCAAGCCGATAGGATGCGCCGTCCGGAACCACCAGCGGCCCGCCGCTATCGCCCTGACACGAGTCCTTGCCGCCATCGTCGATCAACCCGGCGCACATCATGTTGGCGGTTATCGAGCCGTTGTAGGACGTGCTGGCATTGCAATCCGGGTTGGAAATAATCGGCACATCGACCTGCAATAGAACATCCGAGGCGCTGTCGCTGTCACCAGAGATTGTGGTTCCCCAACCTGTGATGGTTGCTGTCACCCCGGGATCCGCCAATGCTCCGTCCTCGGGAATCAACGGAACGATGGTCGCAACTGTCGAACTCAAAGTGACCGGAGCGCTCAGCTTCATCAGGGCGATGTCGTTGTCGAATGTACTATCGTTGTAACTGGGATGAATGATGGTGGTTACGACATCACGCCGTTGGCCTGCATTCGAACTGAGCGTGTGTATGCCAGCCTGTATGTCGATACTCGAAGTCACAGCGGCACAGTGCGCCGCGGTGACAACCCACTCATCGGTGATCAGCGAACCGCCGCAAAACTGCCCGCTAGAGGGTGATGTCCCATTGAACAGAAGCGCCACCTGCCAGGGCCAGTCACCAGCCTGAGTGGTCGATCCGCCAACGATCTTGGGTGACACGATACGAGGTTCAGGCTGCGGCTCTGGATCGTCTGCCAGCACGGTCCCGCTCGCCGAAGCGAGCGCGGCCAGCGCCAAGATCAGCCCTGCAATCAACCACAAAGCTCGACTTGCCCGCCTTGATACAATCAATCGCCTGAATTTCATGACCGAACAATCTCATCGCCGACCGTGCGTCTTGTTCGGCGCGTGAAACCGACATAAGTCAACGCAAATACGAGAGCGAGTCCGGCCAAACCAACCCAGGACAACGACGGGACAGGCTCTGAGGCTACCGCCAACGACTGGCCTGCTTTCAAGCCATCCACCCTGCCCCACCCGAAGGTTTGATCGACTCCTGAATCTCCCAGGTCGATGGCTGTATTTTGAATCGCCGCTCGCAAAGCTGACCGATCTGCCGTCGGGTCGTCGCCAGACTCTCCAGCGCGAAGGGATGGCTTGACCTCCAGGAGGAGCGCCGCGAGACCTGCGACGTGCGGCGCAGCAGCCGACGTCCCGAAGAATGGGTTCGAAAAACCTCCAGAGCCCGTGATCGACACGCCGTCAATCGCAGTGACATCCGGCTTCAAAGCGCCATTATTAGTTGGCCCTCTGCTGGAATACGCCTCAATGGTGTCTATCCCTGAATCGAAAGCCGAGATTGCGCCAACCGACAGCACGCCGCCTCCCGAATCGCTCTGCGCTGGCACGCTGCTGGCAGTGGTGTTGAAGTTGAACTTGGAGCCATTGGAGCAGGACGCGCCGCCAAACACAAACATCTCCATTTTCTTGGGCGCGGCTCGATTCTCTGAATTCTGTGTGTAAATCTCGTAGGTCCGGGTGACGCCGCTGGAGTTTTTGACTGCTACCGATTCGAACGGGTTTTTGGTCACGCCGGGGTTGTCGGATGTCCCGGAAGCAACGATTACCTCAGTGACAGTGTCGCGAACGAAGATATCGTAGTCGTTCTCAGCAAAGCCATGCGTGTCGTCCCAGTTGAGGAATATTGTGGCGGTTTGCCCATTGAGCAGATCGATCAGGTTGGCGGTGGTCGGGCCGACGCTTTTGCAATCGGTAGTCTGAGACGTGGCCTGGAATCGGTGGAGGGAACCGGAAATGCCGACAATCGCCGCGCCGTCGACACCGGAATCCACGAATGGCTCCTCATAGTGTCGCTGGGCCTGATTGCCGACCGACGTGTAGTAACCTCTGATCTTGTTGGATTGCCTGTTCAATTCTTCGGCGGTGTTGGCCGACACCGGGCTGGTCTGATCGTATGCGAACCCAAACCATCCGATGTCGTCCACCACAACGTCGCTGTTGGCGGCCAGGAAATCCACCGCCGCGTTGAACTCCAGGTGCGTGGCGAAATTCGCAAATCGGAGTTGGGCGTCCGGCGCGATGTCATGAACGATCTCCAACATAGCACTGCCTTCCGCTCCAGTCCCTCCTGACAGCCCGGCTTCCAGGTTCGCGTCAGACCGAAACGAGACTGCCTCCACGCCTCCAGTGGTCTGAATCAACGTGCCTGAACCATTTCGAATGAAAGTCGTAACGGGAAGGTCGCCGCTTGAAATGGCGTTGCTGAGTCCGAATATCCCATCAGAAATCACTCCCACAGTGATCCCTTTTCCGGACACTGCCAGCGTCGCCCGCAGATCATCGAAGTTCAACAGCGCGTCCCCCTGGCTTTGTTGCGATCCGGCGTTCGTCCGACCGTAGTTTGGCAGCGAGATGTATGCTACATCCTCTATCTCCGCGGCATCAGAAATCCGCGAGACAGGCAGAGACACCTGTACCAACATGCCGGATTCGTCTTGGCGTTCGATGAGCGCTCCCATGGAACGCAAATTGCCCAACACAATCGGGCCAGCCGCCTCGACAAGATGGACATACACCTGCACGAAACCGGAATCACCAATCCTCAAAATTCGACCGCTCGACATCGCGTTCAACTGATCATTTGCAGCATAGAGATTCGCAGGCGAGGCAGCGCGACCGACCGGCAGATTCCGAACCGTCGATGCCAGCAGCGCAACGTTTGAAGACATTTTCTTTGGCGCCGCCCCGTTGATCGTCACTAAACTCAGAGTTGTCGTTGCCGAATTCGAAACCCCTTGACCGGCCGCCATCACAGGCCCATGTGTCGCCCAGACCATGATCGCCGCAAATGCCAATATGCCAAAGCGAATTATCACGCTATGGCTGACCTGACACCAGCGCTGCCATCAATCGACAGTTCATTTTGGACTGGAGAACACGGCCGACGAGTGATCATCTTTAGATTCTACCGTAGAGCGCCTTTCAGTCAATGTACATGCCTGAACCAAATAACCCCATTTTCAGCATTGGAATCCTGCCTCAAGAAATTGTCGGCATGCTGGATTTCCGAGATCGATTCGGTGGACAATCCTCCACACTTTTGGCTATAATTAACGCGTTGGCTGGATTCGCTGCAGAGCGAACCATTGCGCCGAGGTGGTGGAATTGGTAGACACGCAGCGTTGAGGGCGCTGTGGCCGAATAGGCTGTAGGAGTTCGAGTCTCCTCCTCGGCACCAATCATTGCCAAGCATCCAACAGGGCGACGTAGCCAAGCGGTCTAAGGCGGGGGTCTGCAAAACCCCTATTCGGCGGTTCGAATCCGCCCGTCGCCTCCAGCTTCGATACACCATTGCCCCCTCTTGTGAATTGCCGGAGGGGGTTTTTGTTTGCCAGATTATTGATATCATTCAATCCGGCTCGGTGACATCTTTTCTCACTTTATCACTGAGTCGATTGGCGATATGCTCGTGGTCTTAGATTCAGTCTCAGGGAGGTTCCTATGCGATACGCAGGACGATTTGTCGTCGAAACGCACGCCCACATCACTACACTCTACAAACCTGTCGAGACAAAGAACAAAGCCTGGCAAGGCGCGGCTGAGGTGGCAGATAACTCCGAGATGTGCCTCTACGACATGGAGCGTTACGGCATCGACATGTGCCTGATAAAACCTCCCAGCCAGCTCGGCCCGACCAACGATTTCCACGCTGAAATCGTGGATAAACACCCCGACAAATTCCGCGCCTTCTGCACCGATCAGACCCAAAAACTCAAAGTCGCGCAGGGCGAAGCAAATTGGGATATCGACGCTTCTGCCCGCGAGGTTGAAGACGCTCTGAAGACAGGCAAATTCATCGGCATTGGCGAGTTCGTGCCCAGGGACTGGAATCCACGCAAGATCTACGGCTTCGAGGAACGCCTGAACGAATGGCGCATCTTCATGGACCTGGCGCGGGCATACAAAGTGACCATCGACTATCATGAGTTTTCCGGCGGTCACCATTGGGACCACTGGACGCTGCTCAGGCGTCTGGCGGGAGAATATCCAGATGTCCCGATCATCGTCTGCCATGCGGGACACTCGGCGGGTGGATACAATAACGGAGAACAGGTGCTGCGTCAGGCTCTGGGCGCGACCGCCAGTGGGTGGCGCAACGGCGCCAACAACATATACTTGGAAACCGAAACCTGGCCCGCAGAATACTTCAGAATCGCTATGGATGATCCCAATGTCGGGATCACTCAGCTACTATGGGGCGGGGATTACGGCTCCCGGCAGTACATCGTGGCCCCGAGAGATCGGGATCAGACCAAATACGCCGCCTTCATGAGAAGATGGCAACTGGTCGCTCCCTATCAGGTGGACTGGTGGGGCACAGCCCTGCACCGCATCGACGAAGTTCGGAATTTCGCCACCCAGGATGAAATCAACCTGATAATGGGCGGAAACGCGGCCAGAGTGTTCGATCTTCCTCTGCCCATGCCCTACCATCGGATGTTCATGAATGGCAGGCCGGACCACTGGGGCGCGTATTGGCAGGGTTCGATGGCCGATTCGAACTGACCGAGAATTCTTGAAACTGTCCCCGCCACGCATCAGGAGAAGCAAATGAAAATCGGAGTATCAGCCACGTTCGCTGTAGCGCTGGGAGCCGCCCCGGGCTCGGAAGGCGAGTACCTGCAACAGATTGCCCGCACGCTTGAGGAGTCGGGTTACGACTCCATCTGGCTGGCAGACAGGACAGTTTATCCGGTGGACCTTGTGGATCGATATCCTGACAGGTGGGGACCTGGACAGGCCGACCCGCAGGGCCAGAACGTCATCGAGCCACTGACTTCCATGAGTTTCGTGGCTGGAAGCACAACGACATTGAAACTCGGTTTCAGCGTCCTGATACTGCCTTTGCGTCACCCAGTATTAAACGCCAAGATGATTTCTACTCTGGATGTTCTCTCCGGCGGACGGGTAATCTTCGGCGCAGGCATCGGGTGGATGCCTGAGGAGTTCGAGGGCATGGCCGCAGATTTTCACGCACGAGGCAGCGTCACGGATGAGCATATCGAGATGTTCAAAACCCTTTGCGGCGAGGATGGAGCAACCTACCAGGGCGAACATTTTCAGGTTTCAGGGAAGACGTTCTATCCCAAGCCGATTCAGAAGCCCCACCCTCCAGTTTGGGTCGCCGGCAACAGCAGGGCCGCCATGCGGCGAGCAGTCAGACACGGTGACGGTTGGTTCCCCATCAGCCATCGAGTCGAGGAGTTTATTGAGGGCAAAGAATCTCTCAGGGAAATCTGCGAGGCGGAAGGCAGAGACCCGGATTCAGTCACAACGGCGCTGTCCTTGTCTCTGCGTTTGGGAAGGTCTGTGTCAACTCCTGACGGAAACCGCCAACCGCTGTCCGGCGCGATGTT
>JASLRP010000126.1 GCA_030743915.1 SAR202 cluster bacterium
GTTGGCGCGGTCACGGTCACGGTCAGGTCCGGGGCGATCGTGGTCCCATTGAACCCGGCAAATACTGCCTGGCCTCCAACGGTGGCGGCGGTGAGAATGAGCAGGACGAGGACTGCTAGCTTACGCATGTTCGACTCTCCATTCTGGACTGCGGGCGGGATTTAATGACAGCGGGTTTGTCAGCCTCTGAGATACGATTTCTTCAATCTTGTTGCAAAGCGAGAACAATCGGTCGATTGCTCCTAACCTGTGCGGTTACACATGGTGGTGAAACTCCTTGACGATATGATTATCAGGAATTCCCCAAGGCACGTGGCCCTACTAACGGGTCAAAGGCTCCACTGACGTGCTCGTCATTGGGGTCGGTAGCGTTTCCCTCAATGACGAGTATCTGTTCCAGAGGTGTTCACTGTCAACGCCTAGAGCGCAAAGTCCGAACAAAAAGGTCGAGAGCGGCGTCCGAGTTTGCGTCGCTCCACGAACGCCAGTCGGGACTATATGGCAGTTTTGTGGGATAGCTGAACGTCTGATTCACTCCTGATTTGAGTTTTGCTGGACGATCTGCGCGCCCGAACGTGCCGACCTCCAAGTATCCTCATCAGAGTCAGGAATAGGACCAATGCTCCGCTTGCCAGGTAAATCGCTTGCACCCACGCCACGCCAGAATCGCTCCCAACCATGACTCCATGAACTGTCGCGAGCGCGAAGGCTGCGAAGGCCGAAAAATGCAACGCTCGCCAGATTCTCGATTTGATCTGCGCTCGCGCGTAGAAGCTGAACGTTAGGGCCACTGAGATGTATCCGGATAATATGCCCATCGCCACCGCGCCGGGACGGTAACTCGACAAGAACGGCGTCAACACCTGCGGAACGGTGAACGGCTCCACCTGGTCCAGCAACAGCGCTCCTCCGTGAACGCCGAGAGCCGCAAGGCTCATAAAGCTGAAGATTCGATGCAGTTCCAGGGTGGCCGGGGGTTGCAGCCATCTTGTGAGGATTCGGGAGCTGGTCAGCAATCCCAACACCGTGGAGGCAGACAACAGCAGGTATGCAACGATCCCTGACGTTCGGATTGTCAGCCACGTTACGGGCTGGCTGCCGAGCAGACCTGACCAGTCGGCCCCATCCAAGGCGAGTGTGGCGACTGTCGCGCCGACGGCTCCTGCAATTAGATAGCCTAAGAACCTCATACCGACACTTCCAAATACAGCGCATCATCCACTGGATAGATTGGAAGCATCTCCCAACCAGCGCTCGTATACTCGGAGCCATCGGCGTGGACCACGGACGCCGTTATATCGCTGTGTTTCTCAACCCAATCCAATTGCGTCTCCTCATCGACGATAATCGATTTGGCGATGACTTCACACGCCTCGACAGTCGGGCCGCAGGTGGTGACGCTCAGCGCTTCTGACACGCTGGGCAATCCCGTGCGCGGGTCTATAATGTGGTGCCTGCGTCTGCCTTCAGCGTCAATCCAACGCCTCCGATAGGTCCCGGATGTCGCAAGAGCAGAATCTTTCAGAAGCACACACCCACGGTTTGCCGTTGAGTCAAAGGGGTTTTCGACGGCAATCCACCAGCCTTCTTCAGAGTCGCTGTGTCCCCTGGCCAGGATATCTCCACCGGCGTCGATCAGAAAACCATCGAACGAATCGATCAGTAATTCGCCCGCTCGGTCAACCGCCCAACCCTTCACGATTCCTCCGAGATCGATTCTGACGCCATCTTCCAGGATCACCTGCCTGTGCGAGCCGGATTCGGCGAGGGTCACATTTTGATACCCCCACTCGGAGGTAATTACACGAATCCGCTGACGAGGTCGTGCGTTGAATCTGACATGCTCGAAGCTGCGATCATACCCAGCGCTCTCCAGCGCAGGCAGGATTGTGGGGTCGAACACGCCGCCGGTCTGTTTCCACCACTGCCTGGCCCGCTGAAGGACATCCCACATCGCTTCAGAGGGAGACTCTGAGCCTCCCTGGGCGTTCATTAGGGACAGTTCGCTGTCGGGCAGAAATCTGCTGAATTGCGACTCCGCGCTCCTGAACATTTCTTCGACCTGACTGAGCGAATCAGCGACTCTCGGGCCGCGAGGGTCAGCGACCACAATCACGTTCATGTCCGTGCCCATCGCCCTAAAGTGGTTAGTGAACTCGGTAAACATTCCGATAATTTCTCCTACGATGCGCGGGTTCGGGCTTTCGGCCTGGGAATTACCACCACTCGACGCGCCTGCTCGATAGGCTGCCCGCTTTCTGTGATTTCGTTGATTGAGACACTCGTTGACGCCGCTACCGGATTCAATGTCAGTCCGCTCGGCAGCCCCCTGACTACTGGCCTCGTGACTCCGTGGACGAGCGGCGTTGGTTCGTTCTCTTTTTCAGGACCGGTCGATGCCAGTCCCAGGTATATGAGACCTGACGCGACCAGAGTCATCGCGGTCACGC
>JASLRP010000127.1 GCA_030743915.1 SAR202 cluster bacterium
GTTGGCGCGGTCACGGTCACGGTCAGGTCCGGGGCGATCGTGGTCCCATTGAACCCGGCAAATACTGCCTGGCCTCCAACGGTGGCGGCGGTGAGAATGAGCAGGACGAGGACTGCTAGCTTACGCATGTTCGACTCTCCAATCTGGACTGCGGGCGGGATCTGATGAACTGGGGCTGTGTCTCGCTTGTAATATGTTTCCCGCAGTCGCGTGGACACACAAGCCAATTGCGGCGAAACAAAACTCCAACATCCAATAATGATGTAAATAATGCCGTCTATCGGAAAATATTCATTACATTAGTAAAACTCCAGACCAGATGACATTCCAGTTTGATGTTACTCCATCTGATTACAACAATCACATCAACGGCAATCCCACTGAAAATCAGTGAAGATCACTGGGTTTAACCTCAACATGACAAAGCCTATCATCAGATTTTCCAATGATAAACGCCTAATCCAAAATTCGGCATAAATCTGTCAACTGAGCGGCGGAATTTTGCTCTGCGTCGAATGAAACGGCGAGACAAATTCGCGAAATTGTGCATTGATTGACCATCGAAATTCCCACTTCCAAACTCACCAATGTTCAGGGAAACTCGCCGTACTAACAACGGTGATTGCGGAGTGTTTTGGTTTTCAAACATCGCAGAAATTCTGAGGCGGTCGTTCATATTTGTGACTGCGGCAACGAGCGAGTCCAGACATCTGAGCAGTTCGACTTTCTGGACTGACGATCATGACTAGATAGCGCTCAGAAGCATCCGTCTGAACTTGGCCGGCTCGCTGTGTTCCACCACCAAGTCTGTGGCCTGATGGAAGCTCATGAAGTCGCGCATCGCTCCTGCTGTTGCCTGTGCCAATGTTTCAAGAGGGATGTCGTCAGATTCGATGTATAGCTTCCGAAGTATCAGTGTTCCTGTTTTGCGGTCCAGTTTGGGGTCGAATCGACCGACCAATCGGTCGTTGTGGAGTATCGGCAGGCAAAAATAACCCCATTGTCGGATTTTTGCCGGTTTGTAGGCTTCCAGAACCTGCTTGAACCCCCAGAACTGTTCATCGCGGCCTTCGGCCCAAAACAGGTTGTCGAAAGGGCTGAGAAATGTGGTGTGATTAGGCGTTAGGTCGCCATCGGCCGCTCGGATGAGCGTATTCATATTGTCTCGATGGACGACCATTTCACGCGTGTCCGAGTCGCTCAATTCTGCTTGCACTCGCACGAATGTGCCGTCACTTACCAACTTCGATAGAATCGGTCTCGCCACCGTGCGTTTGGTGTGGGTGTAGTCGCAGACTTGGCCGAGTTCACAGACTCCCAGAGACCGAAGTGATATCTCCAGGATGTGTCGGGTCGCTTCGGCGCTTGATGGCTCCTCCTGGTCAACCCATCCTGGAAGGACTCGCTCCTTCATGTCGTAAATTCTCTGGAAGTTGTGCCGGTCTGACACCATCAGGTCACCCTGGTTGTAGAGATGTTCCAGCGCGCGTTTCGCCGGTTTCCAGTCCCACCAGGCGCCTCGTTTCGGTCCGCCACGGTCGAAATCAGCAGATCGGGCGGGTCCGTTTTCGCGAATGTGGGATAGCACCTGATCGACCAATTCGCGGTTTTCAGACTTTTCGTACCAACCTCTCCGCCAGCGATCTGGACTCACTCGGCGCTGGCGCATATCCGGCAGGCTGTAACGATAGTCAGTGAGGGGTATCAGGCACGCGGCGTGTAGCCAGTACTCAAACAGTTGACGACCATTCACAGCATCCGAATCTCCAGACAGGAGAAGGTCTAGCTGCGACGTGTCATAGCTTCCCAGTCTGCTCCACAGAACGAGGTAATGGCTGCGCCGCACCATCTGGAGAGTGTCGATCTGAACACACCCGATCTGTTGAATCGTTTCGAGAATCCTGTCCGAGTTGTTCTCGGCGCTTGGCGGGTCGGAAAGACCCTGGGCGTGCAGCGCCAACGCCCGAAGCGCTGAAAGTGGGTAAGTATTGTTGCTCAGTTGGGGCCTCCTGTTATAGCTCCGTGAGAATTCGGTGGCCACGATGAGTGTCCAGACTATCATTTTTCCACGCGATTGTGTCTGGCGGCCGCCGCCGTTCTGAGCACAATCGGTGGAGCAGATCGTGCTCTCTTCGTTGCGGGCTGTGTTGGTGGCAATCGCTTTGGCCGGAAGCGGATTGAGGGCGGGGCAGCGCGAAATCCATTGTCTCCGAAGATCCACGCTGATCCGCACACGATTTATCGCTGGCTTAAAAAGAAGTCGCTCATTCATCCAAACGAGATAGTCTGTGGATATGCGCACATCAGGCAACAAGACGTCAACGTGGAGTTCCGAGAATTCAGAGGAATAGGATTTTGTCAGTCGGCGTAGAGGGCTAGCGGAATCCGCAATCAAACTGATTTATGCTCAGTTGTAGTGAATGCTCGAACGGTTTAGAAAACGTGTGCGTTTGACATATCTCTCTATTTTGTGTCGGAAACCCTGTTTTACAGGTTGACAGGCACGCCGATAATCGGTAAGTTTGCAGGCGTAGCCTGTGACCAGCGTGGTTTATGGCGAGGATTGGTCATGCGTTTACTCAGGCTTACTTGATGGGGTGTTCAGAATCGAAAGGCGAAAAACGTCTTGAGGTCAGGAATATAGTGGTGGGTTTCCGCCGAACAGATTATTGTGTCGGAGCGCATAAGGAGTCAAGTCGGTTACATTCCAATAGCAGGTGAATAGAAACTCTCTTAGCACAAGCGGCATCACCGTAGTGTGACGTCTGGTGGACGATTAGGGGCAACTGGAAACGTGTCGGCAACAGGCGCAAGTTACAGCAGAGGGTTTGGGGGCAAAATATCGTCACGACAGTGTATGTCGATGACCATTCGAAGCCCCAATATTGTCGCTCAGGAATTATCGGACTCAATGTCACAGGAGGTTAACCATGGACGGATATTGCGTAAAGTGCAGATCATCGCGCGAGATGAAGGACACAGAGGCCATTACCATGAAGAATGGCCGACCTGCGACTCAGGGCGTTTGCCCTGTATGCGGGACGAAAATGTTCAGGATAGGCAAAGCTTCCTAACAGCCTAGCTTTTCTAGAATTTGGATGTGCGTGCGCTTCGGCCCCGGAGCGTGCGCGTGTCTTTGCCCGAAAAACGCGCTCGACAGCCTCTGTTTTTGGACCGTTTCGGCCACTGTCGTGTCTACTTGTTCAAACTCAGATGGGGACACTCAACGCTGTCAATCGATTCGGCTAGAGGATATCTCGCAAAGTCTGAAGGCTGACATTCGCTCCACAGATCACCAGCACAATGTTCTTGCCGGGCGTATCGTGTTCGCCCTTCAAGAAACTCGCGATAGGTAGAGCGGCCGCCCCTTCAATTAACATGTGGTGGCCCTCGATAAACGACCGCATCGCATCAGCGATTTCAACCTCAGATACGGCCATGAATCGGTCAACAAGCCGCTGGCACAACTCGAAAGTTATCGATCCAGGCTCAATTCCGCCCGCTGTGCCATCGGACAGCGTGGGTTTGGATTCCATTTCGACGATGTGGCCTGCATTCACTGACTCGGCCATGACTGGCGAGTTTTCGGGCAAGCAGCCAACGATCTCAACCTCGTCGAATACGGCCTTGGCATAGCCGGCAACTCCAGAGATCAGACCTCCGCCGCCAACAGCGACGTAAATGGCGTCGATTCGGTCAAGCTGCTGACCCAACTCAATGGCGATGGTGCCCTGGCCGCCGATTACTCTGAGGTCGTTGTAAGGTGAGATGTACGCTCTGTCGCTCTCCTGGGCATGATTTCTGGCGAACGATTCTGTGTCTGAGACGTCTATGCCGTGTCTCTGGACTCGACCGCCCAGTCGCTGGATTGCGTCGGTTTTGGTTGAAGAGGCGTGTTCCGGGACGAACACCTGGCAATCGACGCCCAATTCAGCCGCTCCATAGGCGACCGCCAATCCGTGATTTCCAGAGGAGGCGGCGACAACTCCATTGGCTCGCTCTTCATCGGATAACGCCAACAGCGTATTTAACGCGCCGCGCACCTTGAACGAGCCGGTGGGTTGAAAGTTTTCCAGCTTCAGGTACACATTTGCGCCGCCGATCTTGCTGAGGATCGGGGAGCGTTCGAGCGGTGTGGTCGAAAGGCGACCGTGGACCCGCCTTTGGGCTCGCAGGACTTCGCGCAAGACTTCTGTCGACAAATCTGGGGTTTTTGGTCCCATCATCCGCTCAGCCGTCGAAGCAAGCTGGCGATTCTTTCCAATCCCGCGGCCAGATAATCCTTCTCGGAGCCGAATCCCAGGCGCAAAAAGCCGTCAAACCCAAAACTGTCACCCGGAACCACCAGGACAGATTCGTCCTCGCGCAGTTGGGTTGTGAGTTCTGAGCTATTAATGTCTAACCCGTACTGCATGAAGGCCATGCCCCCAGCCTTGGGAGGAATCAAGTTCAACAGTCCGTCTTGCCTGGTGATCCAGTTTTCCAGATAGGACAGGTTGTCTCTCAAGATGGTCCGGTTGCGCTCGAATATCCGCGTTCGCAATCCAGACTCGAGAACGAAGGTCGCCGCCTGGTCGCTGAGCGCTCCAGGCGCGATCGTCGTGTAGTCCTTCATCGCCCAGGCACGAGAGATAAATTCCTCAGGACCGACCAACCATCCGAGCCTCAGTCCCGGCAACCCGTACGCTTTCGACAGCCCTCCAGTGACGACCGTTTTCTCATAACGCCCCCACACGCTGGGAGTTTCATCGCCCGCCAATTCCGCTCCGCGGTACACCTCATCGACGAACAGCCACGCGCCGGATTTTTGGGCCAGCGCGATTATTCGGTCCCTCTCCTCTGAGTTCAGAACGCTGCCAGTCGGATTATTCGGGTTGCACACCGAGATTGCCTTCGTTCGGGAGGAGATGACGGATTCAAGTTCGCCCAGATCAATCTGCCACTCGAGGTCTTGTCGCAGGCGTAGAGGAACCACAGTGGCGCCCAGACCATGAGCAATGCCCCATATTTGCATGTAATTGGGGAGGATACAGATCAGTTCATCACCGGGATTGAGAGTCAACACCGTGGCGACAAAGTTTGCTTCAGCCGAGCCGCTGGTCACCAACACGT
>JASLRP010000128.1 GCA_030743915.1 SAR202 cluster bacterium
TCATAAGCTCAGCCAGCGAACTTCTGGGAGTGTACTTCTCCTCCCCCGGTTCCATCACATCACTGGAGAGCGAGCATCGCTCCAGCCTGACAAACAGAGAGAAGACCGATGTCGATGCGGACCTGATGGGCCTGCGCTAAAGCCAATCAAACGAGACCAACAAGCAATCAAAACACGGCTAGAGATGAGGAGACACTCAAATGGCAACGAAAGCAATCAGGATCAACGTCAACACTACCCCGACCACCGAGAACAAACTGTCCAGCATGTTCAGCGCCATCGTCTACTCGCTAGAGTCCTACTTCGGACCGATGAACGTGGAAGTGATGGACCCCAAGCATCGCTCGAAGTTTACCGCCGAAGACAAGGCCAACGTCGACACGACCCTCAACGGAGTGGGCACCTTCTAAAAGTCTCGAACCGCCTGACCAATCAACAACTCAGTCAATCCGAAGAGGAGACACCAAGATGGCAACAAGAGCAATCAACCCCAACGTCGGATCAGCAGTCAACGAGAACAAGGGATCAACCTGGCGGCCTTTCACAGAGCTTTTGGCCACAGTCGGAGAAGTGGCATCGATGTACTTCGGGTCTCATGGCTCCATCACCTCCCTGGATGCAGACCATCGCGCCAACCTGAGCGCCAAAGACAAGACCGACAACGACGTCGATCTGATGGGTATGCGCTAGGTCTATGAAACTCAATCTCAACCGGCCGCTGAGGAGCCACCAGCGGCCGGTTTTCTTTTTCATGAGATGTTCAAACTCAGCATCTCTGCATATCGTCTGATGCGCATGTAGAGGCCATTGACGTCGATTTATGAGGCTAATAATGTGCTGACATTCACAATTGGCAATATATTGCCATGCGACCCTGCACGCCCTATTTTTCACCCTTCTTCAGAAATGGAAAGTTCTCTGGATGGCGAGTCTCCTCAAACGCGGCACAATAGGGACATCAAAAGTAACTGAACAAAAACAGATGAGGAGACACTCAAATGACAACAATCACAGCCACCGCCAACAACGCAGCCGTCAACGAAAAAGTCAGCGTCGAGAGCAAAGTATCCAGCTTCTTCAGCACCATCGCTTACGCGGTTGAGTCCTACATCGGTCCGATGAGCCTGGACATAGCTAGCAAAGAGCACCGCTCCAAGCTCAGCCGTGAAAACAACGCCAACGTTGACGCGACCTTGAACGGAGTGGGGATCTTCTAGAGTTTCGAACCATCTCGAACCTGATCACACCAACCCATCTGAACCGAAGAGGAGACACCAAAATGGCAACGAAAGCAATCAACACCAACATCGGCTCAGCAGTCAACGAAAACAATGAATCAGCGTGGAGGCCCTTCACAGAATTGTTGGCCTCAGTCGGAGAAGTGGCAGCGATATGGTTCGGGTCTCCCGGCTCCATCACCTCCCTGGACGAAGACCACCGAGCCAACCTGAGCGCCAGAGGCAAGACCGACAACGACGTCGATCTGATGGGCTTGCGCTAAGTCTATGAAACTCAATCTCAACCGGCCGCTGAGGAGCCACCAGCGGCCGGTTTTCTTTTGCGTGAGAATCGCGCTCGATTTGGATGACTGCCAGGTCCCCACTCGGCGCTCTGGGACCTGTTTTGACGCTCGGTCTGGTTTTGACCGCGAATCGGCGTCATGCTAAAATTCGACTAAGCCACGACCCCGAAACAGGCGCTGTTCCAAGCGCACAGCGCAGTTTGAATGGTCATCATTCATCGCCGCGAATTTAGCGGCGATGGCGCCGAAAGCCTAGCGCTCATTCAGACCGTAGGAGTTGCGATATGTCAGGTCATTCAAAATGGTCAACCATCAAGCATGCCAAGGCGACTACTGACGCCCGTCGAGGCAAGCTGTTCACCAAGCTGGCCAAAGAAGTAATCATCGCTGCTCGGCAGGGTGGCGGAGACCCGGATGCCAACTTCCGTCTGCGTATGGCGGTTCAGCGGGCCAGAGACGCCAACATGCCCAATGACAACGTCGAGAGGGCTATCAAGCGTGGGACCGGTGAGTCTGACGACGGCCTTCAGATGGTCGAGATACTGTACGAAGGCTACGGTCCGGGAGGCGTCGCTATAATGCTGGAAACCCTTACAGACAATCGCAATCGCACCGTGTCCGACGTTCGCTCGACACTCACAAAGGCCGGAGGCAACCTGGCGGAGAACGGCGCCGTCTCATGGCAGTTCGAGCAGAAGGGCGTCATCATGGTCCAAGCTGAAGAGGAGCAGGCAGAGGAGCTTGCTCTCCTGGCCATCGACGAGGGAGCCGACGACTTCGAGACTTACGACTCGACACTCCAGATATACTCCACCCCCAACACTTTGGAGGCCATTCGGGCCACTCTGGAACAGAACGAGGCCAACATCGCCACATCAGAGATTTCGATGGTCCCCAGCCACACCATCGCTCTCGACAACAAAGTGGCCATTCAGACACTGAAACTTCTGGACTCGCTCGAAGACCTGGACGATGTTCAGAAGGTCTATTCCAACGCTGACTTCTCGGACGAAGCCCTGGAACGGTACAGCGACGAGTCTGGCTGACGTTTAACTACTGCGATACGTCGCCGCGATAGAATAGAAATTGGTGAGGGCAGGTCTATGACCTGCCCTCACATTGCCTTTAAGGAGCCGTAATCTAGCTGTGTTAGTACTTGGTGTTGACCCAGGCACGTTCAAGACAGGAGTTGGGTTCGTCTCCTCGCAAGATGGCGATATGACCATGACACACTCCGACGTTCTGAGTCCGCCCAGGTCCGCGTCGTTGTCTGACCGTTTGGCATGGATTCACGACCGCATGGTCCAGCTTTTGGACGAACTGAAACCCACGGTAGTAGCAATCGAGCAGCCCTTCGTGTCTCGAAACGTCAAGGCGGCAATGGCGGTGGGGCAGGCCCAGGCGGTTGCGATGATCGCGGCGTCTCATCGCAATATTCCGGTGGTCAGCTACTCGCCTCGCGAGGTCAAGAAGGCCGTCACCGACCACGGCGGAAGCTCCAAAGAGCAGGTGCAGGGCATGGTGGGCGTACTGCTAGGACTATCCGAGCCGCTGGAGCCGTCAGACAGGGCCGACGCTCTGGCCGTCGCCATCTGTCACATCAACAACTCTCTGATGGTCGATGTGGAGATGCGGGAGTAGTTTTTCGCATTCAGCAATCAGGTTTGATGTTACTGAGCAACGAATTGCCGCACGGGGAGGCAGATTGGGTGTATGCTTAGTGCCGTCCGAATTCAATTGGATCAGATCAGCCGACGCCATGCTGAGCTGAGCGAAGCGTCTGGTCGCGTGTGCAGCAACCGTTGTTCGAATTGCGACCAGATTCTTCGGTTGCGACCTCAGAATGGCGAATTCTGAATGCTGATAGCTGAAAGCTCTAAGGAATGGTTTCTTCACTCATTTCATCGGTATCAGGCGTTATTGAGGGCGTGGGCCCTGACTGGGCGGACGTGTCCCTCGGCGCCATCACTCTGCGGGTCAACGTGCCTGGTTCTACCATCGACAGTATGGGCACGGTGGGAGATCAGGTGCGCCTGCACACCTCGCTTCAGGTGCGAGAGGACAGCCTGACGCTGTTCGGGTTTCTCACTCAGGAGGAGCGCCTGACGTTCGACACCCTGCTGGGAATCAGCGGCATTGGCCCTCGATTGGCGCTGGCTGTGTTGTCCCGGTTCACTCCCGGCTCTCTGGCGTCGGCGGTGGATGGCGGCGACACTAAAGCGTTTTCAGCCGTGCCCGGAGTTGGCAACCGCACGGCCAGCCGCATAATCCTGGAGCTAAAGGGCAAGCTGGACCTGGACTGGGGAGACACCCCCGCAGTGTCAGGAGATTCGGACGCGGTGGATGCTCTGGTCGCTCTCGGATACTCGGACCCCGAGGCTCGTCAGGCGCTATCGTCCATATCTCGCGACGGTTCCCAGACGACTGAGGACAAGATTCGGTTGGCCCTCCAGGCTCTGGCCGGGGCCTGAACATTGACCGAATACGAAAAATCCCAATACGATCCGTGGGCGGATGTTTACGACTCCGTGTACTCCTATGTCCGCGACGATATACCTTTCTATCTTGGGGAGGCTCTGAGTGTGGAGGGGGCAGTGTTGGAGTTGGGATGCGGCACCGGCAGAGTTGCGATACCCATCGCTCAAACAGGCGTGGACGTTGTGGGGATCGATAACTCCCAGGCCATGTTGGACCAGGCACAGATCAAGGCCGACAGGTTGGGGCCGGGCGCCGGGTCTCTGGATTTGGTCAACGCCGACATGCGTGACTTTTCGCTGGACACGACGTTCGATCTTGCGATTATCCCCTTTCGAGGCTTCCTGGCCCTGCTGACCGTCGAGGACCAACGTCGCGCCTTGTTGAACATTCGAAGGCATCTGAACATCGGCGGCAGGCTGGTGTTCAACATCTTCGTGCCGGATATTCAAATGCTTTTGCAGGTGGGCGACACTCCTTACCACCTGCGAGACGTGACCGACCCTGAAGCTGACATCACCTATGTGCTGTGGCAGCAATCGAGCTACGATATTCACGAGCAGATAATTGACGTCCGTATCTCAATCGAGGAATTGGACGACCATCGCGCCGTCGTCAAAAAATTCTACCGGGATTTCCAGTTGCGTTACGCCTTCCGGTGGGAGGTCTATCACTTGCTGGCGTCCTGCGGTTTCGAGATCGTGGACCTTTACGGCGACTTCGACCGCACGCCCTTCGACGAAACCTCCGGAGAGATGGTATGGGTGGCGCGGTTGCCTTAAAAGGCAGGTCGCTTTGGCGCCAAGATTTGCAGGAGAAATTGTCCAAATCATGGTACAATAACAGCACGTATGTTCCCTATGTGGCGATCTGCTAGACCCTCCCAACTCCTCATACGCTTGGATCACAGAATGAAAATCGACTGTATGAGTTATTACGTATCCTGACACCCGATATCCTGAAAACCTGATCCCCAATAGCGACAGCCATTTCTCCCAGGCCCATGTACAATGTTTAGGCATTACGAGGTGAAAAGTGCCTGATTTTCAGATAGTCTCCGATTTCCAAGCCACTGGCGACCAACCGCAGGCTGTGGACAGGCTGGTTGAGAACGTCGAGCGTGGTCTCGTCCATCAGACCTTGGTGGGTGTGACCGGGAGCGGCAAGACCTTCACGATGGCCAACGTCGTCGAGAAGGTCCAGCGTCCGACGCTTGTTATTGCTCACAACAAGACGTTGGCCGCTCAACTCGCCACCGAGTTCAAGGAGTTCTTCCCCAACAACGCGGTGGAGTACTTCGTCAGCTACTACGATTATTACCAGCCGGAAGCCTACATCCCTCGCAACGACCTTTACATCGAGAAGGATGCCGACGTTAACGAAGAGTTGGACAAGCTCCGACACGCCGCCACCCGCGCTCTGCTCACTCGGCGCGACGTGCTTATCGTTGCTTCGGTCTCCTGCATATTCGGCCTCGGCTCGCCGGAAGAGTACCAGAGCTTCATGGCTTACATTCGAAAGGGCGAGACCCGAAGTCCGTCGAAACTGTCCCGCCAGCTTATCGACATGCAGTACGAGCGCAATGACTTCGATCTGGCCCGTGGCCGCTTCCGAATTCGGGGCGACACGATGGAGATTCTGCCAGCCTATGACGAGGTCGGAGTGCGTATCGAGTTCTGGGGCGACGAGGTGGAACGCATCGTTCAGGTTGACCCGCTGACCGGCGAACTTCTGGCCGAGCGTGACGACATCGAGATATACCCGGCCAAACACTTCGTGACTTCTCAAGACAAACTGCTCGACGCTATGGGTCGTATTGAGAGCGAGTTGGCGGAACAGCTAAACATTCTCAACGGCCAGGGCAAATTGCTCGAAGCCCAGCGACTGGAGTCCCGCACGAATTATGATCTGGAGATGATGCGCGAGACTGGATACTGCGCCGGAGTGGAGAACTACTCCCGGCCCCTTAGCGGTCGCGAGGCGGGCAGCGCCCCCTTCACCCTGCTGGACTACTTCCCAGAGGATTATCTGCTGTTTATCGACGAGTCTCACATGACTCTGCCCCAGATTCGGGCCATGTACGGCGGCGACCGCTCTCGGAAGACGGTGCTGGTGGACTACGGATTCAGGCTTCCGTCAGCGCTGGACAACCGGCCTCTGAACTTCGGCGAGTTCGAGGAACGGGCGAACCAGGTCGTCTATGTCTCGGCCACTCCGGGGCCATACGAGTACGAACACTCTCAGCAGATGGTCGAGCAGGTCATCCGTCCCACAGGACTCACCGACCCGATGATCGAGGTCAAACCCACCGAGGGTCAGATCGACGATCTGCTGTACCAGGTTGGGGCCAGAGTGGATAAGGGCCAACGAACCATCGTCACGACTCTGACCAAGCGCATGGCCGAGGAGTTGGCCGACTATCTGCGGGAGATGGGAATTCGCACCCACTACCTGCACTCGGAGATTGACACTCTGGAGCGCAGCGAGATTCTGCGAGACCTGAGGTTGGGTGTCTATGACGTCATCGTCGGTATCAACCTGCTGAGGGAAGGTCTGGACCTTCCGGAGGTCAGCCTGATTGCCATACTGGACGCCGACAAAGAAGGCTACCTGCGCTCGACAACCGCGCTGATTCAGACCATCGGCAGGGCGGCTCGCCATGTTGAAGGTCAGGTGATTATGTACGCGGATAGAGTGACCGACTCAATGAAGCGGGCCATCGACGAGACCGAGCGCCGACGCGCCATCCAGGAGTCCTACAATCGCGAGAACGGCATTACGCCTCAGAGTATCCAGAAGACTATTCACGACATCACCGAACGGGTCAAGGCCGTGGCCGAGACTCGCGCCACCTACATGGTGGACCAGGGAGATATGCCCAAAGATGACCTTCTCAGGCTCATCAAAGACCTGGAGTCCCAGATGAAGACGGCGGCCCGAAGTCTCGAATTCGAGAAGGCGGCGCTCCTGCGCGATCAGATAACAGACCTGCGAAAAGTGGTCGTGGAGTAGCGCAAAGGTTTCACGGCGATCTGCCGCAAAGTTAGACATAACTGATGGCTATTGATGCGAGACGCCATTTGCCTGCCGAAACCGATATACTCAAAGAGAAGGACTTTTCTCATATACAAATGGAAGACTAATTCACCGACTGGCGAGAATCACTGCCGACGGTGAACTGGCGCCGACCGATAGGTCGGGAGGTTGATGTGTTGAAGAGGCGTGGACTCTTAGGCCTGTTCGCGATAGTTGCTCTGTTGAGCGTGGCGTGTTCCACCGAGATTAAGGCCGGCTCTGCCACACTGCCTGTGGGCATCGAATCGGCTGTCGTGCCTGACGCCGAACTCGGCGGGTACATGTACTTCAGTTCCGATCCGCCAATCTCGGTGACAAGCGAACGGTTCCTGACGCCATCCGAGGCGGCAGACCTGCCGGCCTCAGCCTCAGGAATGCTCCAGTTATCCAAGGCCACCATCGCTCTGTCCCAGACTCCCAAGGATTTCAGTGGAACACTGGAGTTCGTCGATAACGCCGAGGCCGAGAGGGCATGGAGTTTGTTCGAGCCCAGAGCCGACTCCCATGATTTCTGGGGAGCGCTGGACACTCCTGAAATACACATGGTGCATGGCGACTCTCCGTGGGCGGCAGATGTGAAAGGGCAGTTCGAATCGGGCAATCTGGTGTCTCTGGAAGACAGCGATCCACTAGCCTGGGACCTGCTCACCAATCTCCCTGAATCACCAGAAAAGCCGCCACTGGCCGTTGGTTCTTTGACCGTGGATGGCGACTTGCTCAAAGAAGTCGCTGACATGGGCGACCTTCAGCTATTTGGCCTGAACACCGTGTTCGGCTTTGTCGGGGTTCACAACGTCGCCTTCGGGATGTACGCCGATTCATCTCTGGAGGTCCCGGACGAACTTGATGAGGAATTCTTCAAGGAATCCGAGGTTGCTGTCGTCACGGTCAGCAACCCTGGGTATCCTGGGTTTGTTGTGTCCTTCCTCCTCAAGATGGTTTCGGGACGGGTTGGCATGGAGTCAATCGAGCTGGGAGACACCGCCGCTCGATACCGCACTGTGAACGATCTGCATCTCATCGTTAAGAATAAAGGCAGTCTGCTGTACGCAGTGGTCGCCTCGACTCGGGCCGAGGCCGAGCGCTTGGTCCTGAGCGCAATCGAAGATTAGCCGACGAACCGGCAAAGTGGGCAACTGACAAAGTTTGATACTTGTGCGGCCCATAGGTACAATTGGCATGAAGGCTGGATCATGACTTTGAAACACCGAGACCGGGCCTGTCATTATCTGGTCAGATAACCTGAGTAATACAAAATTGGCACTGGAGGACCACCCGATGGCCACATCGACTCTCACAAAAGACGAAGTCCTGGAAGCGCTGCAAGACGTTTACGACCCTGAGATTCCCATCAACGTGGTGGACCTGGGGCTGATATACGATGTGGACGTCGATGACGGAATTGTTGAAGTCAGAATGACCCTCACCTTCGCCGGATGCGGCATGGGGCCGTACATCGCTCAACAGGCAGAATGGCGCATAGCCGAGATGAACGGCGTCGAGGATGTAAACGTGGAGTTGACCTTCGACCCGCCGTGGACTCCAGACATGATTACCGAGGACGGAAAAAAACTTCTTGGACTGGACTAAGAACAGATAGCTGAGTCCAAAACAAACCTGGCATATTACAATGGGGCGTGCAATAGCGCGCCCCTTGGCATGTGAGGGGGGTGTCGAAACGACGAGGCCGCGCCGTCACAGCGTCCCGATTGTGGGCAGTAAAGGAGATAACCCATGAACCAGCAACCTATGGACCCGCAACAGCAGGCGCAGGCTCGCGCACGCGTCGAGGGGATGAAGCGACAGTTTGAACAGAAGCGAGCCATCGCAGATTCCCTGTCGCAGATCAAGCAGAAGGTGGGCGTTTACAGCGGCAAGGGCGGGGTAGGCAAGACAACCGTTGCCGTGAACCTGGCGGTCACGCTGGCCGCCGAGGGCGCAAATGTTGGGCTGCTGGACGTGGACATAGACTGCCCCAACGTGGTCCGCGTCCTGAACATCTCCGAGCTTCCCACGCAGGGCCAGGACAACAAGATGGTCCCTCCGGAGCGCTTCAACGTCAGGGTCATGTCCATGGGATTCTTCCAGGAGAACGAGGAAGAGGCCATCATCTGGCGCGGCCCGATGGTTCACAACGCCATCAACCAATTCCTGCAGTCCACTGAATGGGGAGAGTTGGACTATCTGATAATCGACCTGCCTCCGGGAACATCCGACGCTCCGCTGACCATCATGCAGGCGCTGGACTTGGATGGTTTCGTCGTCGTGACCACGCCTCAGCAACTGGCCATGATAGACGCCAAGCGATCCATCAACATGATTCGCAAACTGCACGTCAATGTGCTGGGCGTGGTCGAAAACTTCTCAGGGGCGATATTCGGCTCTGGCGGCGGCGAGCAACTGGCCGCTGACATGGACCTGAACTTCCTGGGCAGGCTGGAGATGAGAGGCGACTATCTCGACACCTCCAAGCCCACAGTTCTCAACTCCAACACAGTCCTGAAAGAGTTCCAGAGCATCGTAGAAGGCATGAAGGCCGGCCTCGAAGCCGTGGAGGTTGAGGCGGACTAGCTCGACAAGATCAATCGAGAAAAAACGACGGGGTGGGTTTTTGAAAACCCGCCCCGTTTTTTTTCGTTAGGATTGCGAACCCTACGGATCTACCCTAGCCACCCCGAGATGGGAGCGACACGGTTGCGGCGCCAGGTGTGTTGCGCTTGCCTTCGTGGTCTTCCAGCCAGATATCACATTCGACGATGTTTTCGCCATCTGTGACGTTTTTGCTCTTGATCACACCCTTTCCGAACACCGGCGTGCCCGGAACGTCCATGCCGCGATAGGAGACGGTCAGCTTTTTCAGCGTGCCCTCGTCGCCCATCCAGCTTGTGACCAATTGACCCAGGAATGCGTTTTTCAGCGCGCCGTGCAGGATGACGTCGGGCAAATTGTTGTTCTTGGCGAAGTTCAGATCGTAGTGAATTTGATAGTAGTCGCCGGACGCTCCCGCGTACTTGACCAACTGCTGTGTGGTTGGGTCTTTGCGAAGAGTGGGTATTTCTTGCCCTTCTTCGATGTCTTCGAAGTACACTTGGTCTGCCATGTTTTCCTCCGTGTTAGTTCTGAGTTATCAGTTTTCAGCCAACTGCATCAATCAATAGATTTCAGGGATTGAGACACTGATTTTCGGCCTACGATGGCTGGTAGCTGATGCCTGTGGTGCGCTGCAAGGCCACGGTTGTGCCGAACTGGTTGACGTATTTGGTCTCTCGGACCATGAACAGCATGTTGCCCAGTCTGCCGGCGCGTTCGTGGACACCAGCCAGGTAGTTGGTGACGGTGATGCGGTCTCCGGGGCGCACCGGCTCGAAGTAATCCCACTCACTGCCGCCGTCGAGATTTGCCGGGTATGGACTCGACACGTTGACCGTGTTAGGGCCGGACTTCATAGATCGCAGGAATGTTGGAGGAGCGACTATACCCCCGTGTCGCGAATTTCTGGCGGCTTCTTCGTCGTTGAACAGGGGGTTGTCGTCGCCAATAGCCTCCGCGAACTTTATGATCGCGCCCTTTTCGATGTCATTGACATACGGCTCCGATTCTACATTAATTGCGGCCCGCATCTCGTCAGTTATGACCGATTCTTGTGTCATCTGCGCCCTCCTGAGCGATTAATTTTGATTCTTCATTGTTGTTGAAGATATCCGTCCTAACATGCGGACGCGATACTCCATTTATCGTCTGACCTGACGTCCAAAATGTGGCGGCGTTCGATACGCAAGTCAAACCGAATCTGGGGCAAGTTTACGGGTGACTCAAACCACTGTCAAGAATCGGCGCTGACCCTGCGAAAATGGAGCCGACCGAGAGGCCTGCCGATTCTGTGGCTCGATGTCGTCAGGCGCCTGAACTTCAAACACCTTGTCCCTTTATTGGGGTGTTTGTTAACATGCTAAAATAGTAAAGTGTCTCAATGGTGGGGTGGTTTAGGCGCCGCACAGTGTTGAACATGTCGGTGTGTGGTGGATGTCGAGGGAAGCAAGGGAAGCATCGGTTGGCCCACATCGCTGAGTATCTCAGATTGCCACACAAT
>JASLRP010000129.1 GCA_030743915.1 SAR202 cluster bacterium
TCATAAGCTCAGCCAGCGAACTTCTGGGAGTGTACTTCTCCTCCCCCGGTTCCATCACATCACTGGAGAGCGAGCATCGCTCCAGCCTGACAAACAGAGAGAAGACCGATGTCGATGCGGACCTGATGGGCCTGCGCTAAACACTGAAACATCAACGCCAATCGGAAACCAGCGCTCAGCTAGAAACAAGGAGACTCTCAGATGGCAACGAAAGCAATCAACACCAACATCGGCTCAGCAGTCAACGAGAACAAAGAATCAGCGTGGAGGCCCTTCACAGAATTGTTGGCCTCAGTCGAAGAAGTGGTAGAGATATGGTTCGGGTCTCCCGGCTCCATAACCTCCATGGACGCAGACCACAGAGCCAACCTGAGCGCCCGAGAGAAGACCGACACAGACGCCGACTTTATGGGAATGCGGTAAGCCCTGAAGTCAACGTTCCACCGGCCGCTGATGATCCTCCAGCGGCCGGTTTTTTGTTTGTGTAATTCTCGAACCTGCCGGAATATCGACAGTCACTCCTCACCCATGGACTCCGGTTCACCGAAGCCTACCTCGTACAGGCCGGCGCCTCGACGACGACCCCACAGGCCGATTCCGGTGTCCGGCGATAGCTGATCGACGCTCAGAGACGCCAACTTTTCCTCGTCGTACTCAATGCCCAGACCCGGAGAGTCGCCCAGCACAATCCAGCCATCCTCGACCTTATGATCGACGTTCATGGCGATGTCCCGACCCACGGCCACCATCTCCATCATCATGTGGTTGGGCAGGGCGGCGGCGGTGTGAGCCATGAAATTGGCAGGGCAATTCATCATCGCCACCGGAATTTCGAAGGCGTATGCCAGGTCTGCCACCTTCATGGCTCCGGTGATTCCGGTTGTGCCGCTGCCCACCTGAACGATGTCCACTCCGCCATTGGCAATCAGAGGGGTGAACTCGGAAATATCCTGAAGATTCTCTCCTGTGGCGACGGCGGCGGTGATGCCCTCGGACACCTTGCGCAACCCATAGTGGTCCCATCGACGGGCTGGCTCCTCTGCCCATGTGATCTCGAATTTTTCCTCGATGTGCCGGATGTTGCGAATGGCCTGCTTGGGCGACCAGTACTCGTTGGAGTCGATTAGCAGCACCGGAGTTTTTCCAGATGTCGCCAGCGCGTCGCGCATGATGCCAAGACGTCGCAGGTCGGACTCTCTATCCAGCCCCACCTTGAGCTTGCCGGCGTTGATGCCCTGAGCGGCCATGCTCTCGTAAAACTCGCCGATCTCCTCGTCGGACAGGGACAGGTCGATGCCGCTGGCGTAGCCTTTCACCATCCGAGTCGAGGCTCCCAGAGTCTTCCACAGCGGTTGATTGTCGGCCTTGGCCTTCAGGTCCCACAGGGCGACGTCGATGGTCGATATGGCGCTGCTGGCGATGCCCTTGTTCCCCTCTTTGAACACGAACTCCACGATCCGCTTCCACAGACCCTTGACGCCCCGAGGGTCGCGGCCCACCAGCAAGTTGTCAACGTAGGAATGGATGTGTCCTCGCGCTCCGGCCCCGCCTTCGGCGACTCCGGTTACGCCCTCGTCCGTGTCGATAAAGACGGCCAGCCCAGACGTCTTCTGACGTCCCGCAGGCCCGTTGGCGTCGGCCAGGGGCCTGAGCATGTCGTACTCGTAGAGCGTAGTTCGCACGCCGGTGATCTTCATGCAAGGCTCTCCAGGTTTTCAGGATTTCAGATATCAAAGGCCACCATGACCCAAGCCTGATGGCTGAATGCTGATAGCTGTCAGCTACCCCGCCTTCGTTACCGCCTCAATCATGGCCTGGATGTAGCCGTTGGCGAAGGCGCGGCCTCGGTGGCCCCACTCGGTGTCCTGGTAGGTCTGGGGGACGTGGTCGTCGATGAAGAAGCCGTCGAACCCGACCTCGTTGTAGATGGTCATGGCCTTGTGCATGTCCACGTAGCCGGTGTTGATGAACTCCTCGTGGAACTTGGGCACCTGGCCGGACACGTTGCGGAAGTGGACGTACATGATCTTGTGACGCTCGCCGAAGTAGCGAATCATCTCGTAGATGTCGTCGCCCTGCATCTCGGAGAACGTGCCCTGGCAGAACTCGATGGCGTTGCTGTCCGAGGGGTAAATCTCGATGAGACGCTTGTAGGAGTCAAAACTGCGCAGAAGCTGAGGAATGCCGCCCAGCTTCTCGACGGGCGGGTCGCAGGGGTGAATGCCCAGCCGGATGCCTTCCTCCTCTGCGATGGGGGTGATGATATTAATCCAGTACTCCAGGTTGGCCCACATCTCTTCCTCGTCGTACTCGCGGTCGTGAGTCAGGGGGAGTTTTTGCGCTTCCTCATTGTCGAAGGCGGTGGCGACGGTGCCGCACCGGATGATGGCAGGCTCGGTGCGCCAGACCATCGAGGGCATCCAGTTGTACCCGAAGATGGGAATTCCGGCCCGTGCCATGTTACGGATAGTGACGATCATGTTCTCGATCTGCTCGTCCCGTCGCGGCCCGTTCAGCATGATGTGGTCGTAGAACGAGGCGGGCACATTCTCCAGGGCGGAGAGCTTGAGACCGTAGCTCTCGACGGCCAGACGCAGCTTGACCAGGTCAAAAAGCTCCCACTTGCCTCCCACATTGGGCAGATTGGCGTGGTTGAGCAGAACGTCCGTCGCGCCATACTGTGCGGCGAATCTCAGATACTCGGGTGTGGCGTCTCTGAACTGTCCGAATCCGGCTCTCATGGTTGTTGTTCTCCTGGATTATTGAGTGGTGTCGGTCCGAGCTTTGCGCATCGGGACATCCAAGATACTCTGGATCGAAGTGAGATGCAATCAGCCTGACGTAGCGTCGGCATAGCCAATTTCATCCCGAACTGGCCGTCAGATTCGGGGTTGTCTGATGTGCATTGACACCATCAGTCACGGGATATACAGTTTGGGCCATCCTGGAACGGGGTGTTTGTGAAGCCACGGTGTTCTGGGATGTGTCGAATAACCGGATCTGCGGCGGGGCGGCTCTTCCGGCGTACTGGAGGTTGAGTTTGAGTAACCTGACCGAATTGATGAATTCTAAGAGGTTCGTCGTAACCGCCGAGTTGAATCCTCCCAAGGGCGCCGACCTGAAGTCCCTGTTCGGCCACGCCGATGCGCTTGCAGATTCGGTAGACGCATTCAACATAACCGACTCTGCAAGCTCGCGTATGGCCATGGCCCCTGTCGGAGTGGCCCACCTACTGTTGAGCAGGGGCATCACCCCTATACTCCAGGTCACCGGCCGCGACAGGAACAGGATCGCCATTCAGGCCGACCTGCTGAGCGCCCACGCGCTGGGAATAACTGACCTGGTCTGCATGACGGGAGACCCTCCTAATGCGGGCGATCACCCGGAAGCCAAGGCCGTCTTCGATCTCTCCGGCGTCGCCATTTTGCAGGCCATCACTGCGCTCCAGGCGGGTCAGGACATGATGGGCAATCCGTTGACCGGCGCTCCCAGCTTTGGCGTAGGCGCCGTCGTCAACCCCGGAGCCCCGGACCTCGACGGTGAGATCCAGCGAATGGAGCAGAAGATCGAGGCCGGCGCTCAGTTCTTCCAGACGCAGGCGGTCTATGAGCCCGATGTCTTCGGAGAGTTCATGGACGCTGTGCGGCCCTTCAACGTCCCGGTCCTGGCTGGGCTGATCATGCTCAAGTCGGCCAGCATGGCCCGGTGGCTCAACTCAAATCTGCCGGGCATATCGGTGCCCGACCATCTGATCCAAGAGATGGAGAACGCTGACGACCGGGTCCAGAAAAGCGTGGAAATCTCCGCTCGCATCATCCGTGATATCAAGGGCCTGTGCGCCGGAGTGCACATAATGCCCATTGGCTGGGAGTCGCGCATACCCCGGGTGCTGCATACCTCCGGAATCACCGCCGAGCGAGGTTCGTGATGCAGCCTCGGCAGCCTTCAGAACCCGATCCATCGACCATGTCCACGGCAGCTCAGAACAACCACTCGTTCAGGTTCTTCGACAACCGGGAGAAGTACCTGCTCTTCGTCAGCACCTGCAACGAGAAACAGATGATCGCCGATCGGGTGGCTCACGACATCCGGCACATGCAGCCGAAGCAACCGGCGCTGCGCCTGTTCGACGCCGGAATGGGTGACGCGACCGTCCTCACCAGGGTGATGAGGTTTCTCCACAACACGTACCCCACAGTGCCTCAGTTGATCGTCGGCAAGGAGATCAGCCACGAGGACGTGCGAATCAGTTTGGAGAAGATGGCCGACCGTTTCCACGAGCATCCGGCGACGGTGCTTGTGCTGACCAACATGCGGTACTCGGAAGCGCCGCAGCTATACCCACGGTCGAAACAGGCGCAAGGCAGGCTCAATTGGCGGGAGGCGCCGCTCGAAGGCGATTCGGCATATGAGTTCGACCAGCAGATCACCGCTCTCAATCCACTGATACAAGACTGGTGGAGGACCGTGCCCAGCGCGAGAACAGGCAACCCGGTTTACGAATCGCCCTCTGTTCTAATCATCTATCGTAAAGACCAGGAGTGGCCCCTCGCTCCGGTGATCCCCCAACGGGGAAGCGCCGATAACGAGTACGACATCGTGATGGCGGCGCAACCCTTCAGGGCGCGGTCTCCTGCTGATAGCAAGGTCAAGACCGTGCTCGCCCCGCTGGCCCGTTCACTGGCGCCCGGGGGCTACATGGTCGTAATTCAGTCAACCGGCAAGGACCCCGGAATGGAGGTCGTCCACGGCATATGGCCCGATGACAACCCTTTCCAGACCCCTCGGCAGGCGCTACTCAGAGAGTTGCACGCTCAATTAGATGAAGGCGACCGCGAGTTTCGATATATCAACCTCATGGATACGCAGGCGCTGTTTCGATACCATCTTCAGGTGCCCCATCGCGACAATCACAGCAACATCGGGACATCCGCCCTGCTGGCCGCGTGGAATGCTGTGATCTACGTGGCACAGATTGATGACGACCGACTGATGGACGCCATGACCCACGGGAGGTATCTGGAGGTCACATCCGAGGTGCTGGAGAAGTACGATGGTCTTTGGTTCACCGACGAGTCGTTCGCGGTCACGCGCCGTCCTTAAAGCTCAGATGGCTGTCACGTCTGGAGGCGTCCTCATAACCAATAATCGAAAGTAAGTTACGAGGCGCTGACCTGGAGGTTTCGTATGGCCGACACTCCGCTCAACTCTCTCTATGAGCAGATTGAAGTTATCAGTGATAGCAGGAAATACAGATGCAGGGACACGGTGCATCTGCCGTTTATTCAAGAGTCGGCGACCAGCAATATCCCCTGGTTCACGTTTGCCGGCGAGGAAGATGTCCCGGAGTATTTGTGCGACATGGAATGGTTCTCTTCCAGAGGATACCCAGGCACGATAGTCAAGCTTGATTCCCACCGCCTATTGATGGAGACTCCTGTCAAATCCGTTCACACGCTCGAAGCTACCAGGTATCACTCAGACGGGACTGCCATGCAGTCCTTCTCAGCCATATTCACGTTCCTGAATGTGGAAGGTGACTGGCGATGCGTGAACAGGCACCCCGTAGAAATCAGAAAAGCGTGATGGAATAGCTGCCAGCAATCAGCCTTGAGCGGTCAGCAATCGCCCGGATACTTTGCTTCGTCATGGCGTGGCGAATTATCGCGACCCGTCAGTCCTTCTGCACGATGGAGATATTCGGCTCTCGGATGGCGTGGACCTTGTAGTTCAGGGCGGTGACTCCGCCTCCCTCCACATTGCCAACGATCTCAATCTGAGTCGGGCCTTCAAGGTAGTTTATCTTGTCGCCTTCCAGTTTGAAGGGTCGGTCGTGTCCTGGATAGAAGACGCTTGAGGTTTCAAGCATCTTTTCGACGCTGTCAGAGGCGTCATTCACGTCCCAGAACACGTTGAAGGGCAGGCCACGACGCACCGAACCCCCATCCGGCAATGCGTCTCCCGCCACGAGGACCTTTTCGCCGTCAACCTCCAGCAGCACCGCCAGGTGGCCGATGGTGTGGCCCGGAGTCTCTATCACCGAGACTCCCTCGGCAACCTCGTCGCCTTCGGAGATGGGCTCGGCTTTCATCTTTGCCATCATGTCGGCCACATACCATGCGGCGCTGGTGTCTCCGCGAGCGGGGTTGCGAGCGTAATCAAGCTCCGTTGGGTTCACCAGTATCCGGGCGTTGGAGAACAGGTCGGTGTTCTGACAGTGGTCCCAGTGCAGGTGGGTTAGCACTACGGTGTCGATATCTCCCATCTCCATCCCGTGATCTTTGATGGCGTTGACCAGCAGAGCGCGCCGCGACGCAGGCCCCGTGTCTATCAGGATGTTGCGGTCTCCCACCCTCAGCAGGGATATGGTGGACCATCCGAAACCTCCCTGATCAGATGTGAACCCAAAGCCGTAGGTCAATACCTGTAGTTTTGCCATGAAACGCTCCCTTGAATCGGTTGTCAGAAAATCGGGTTTCGACCTTCAGGATATGCCCTTCTTGAGACCGAGGTCCAAGAGCGTTCAGGATATCATCGTCGGTCAGTCGGCAAAAGCCTGATGGCATCCAACGAGCCTGTATCGATTTAGTCGTCGAAAGCCCCAAACCTGGCGCAGACCAAGATCGACACTCACTGGACCACGCGATTCTGAGAGGGGCTCCAAGAATCTGGTCGAAGAAAGACGAGCGTTGTTCTGCAAGCGACCAGATGCTTCGCCTCGACTCAGTATGGCGAGAACCGACCCATCTGATGCAGGCTCCATGCCGATTCTGCGCTTGTCTCCGTTGACCAGCCAGATCGACAATAGAGCTTCTCCGACCGTGGTTACGGGACGCTGCGCAGATTTGCGTCAATTTCGATATTCTTGTAGTCTTTAGCTTACTCGGACTGCGGCATTATGTGAAAACCCATGAGAGAGTCCTCTCGTAGATTCTCAATGAGGCAAGACCGCTGGGGTCGCGCCTCATGATTTGGATGGCAAGACTACGAGTCTCAGGCTGAATTCGCCTGATAATGGGAGAGCGGGGGCAGAACCCAATGCCACCACCAGACCGGCCAAAACGCGGGCATGACCCCTGGCTATTGGACGTGTGGTCGTATCACAGGCGGGTGTACGAGCGTAGCCGTTCCGACGCCGCGATGACGACCTGGTTCTTCCAACTGATGTGGTTCGCGTTGATTTTTCCGTTCAGGTTCCTGCTCGGCGCCTGGCGGAAGCGGCGTCGCGCTGCCCAATGGCGAAGGTTCGTCTACGGCCCGCCGGAGGACGACGCAAGCGCGGAAAAGTGACCCTTTGCTGAGGACTCACTGTCAGGAGCGCCGTACACATCGTATCAAACCAGCATCAGTAGAACACTTCCAGCAATTCTCGCTCCAGCCACGGCAGGTTGAACATCCCGTTCTCGGTCACGAGTTTGTAGTTTTGGTTCGCCCAGTAAGAGTTCGATTTTATCTTGCCTGAATCAAGTTCAAATGCGCCTACGATATCATCCTCCATATCTTCTAATGGCGCACCATGAGGGTCAGGAGCCCTGGCATCGATCAGGTAGAAGTAACCTTCACCTTGCTGGCGCGCTCCCTCCACAAACTGCGGGATTTTTGGAACAATATCAGCAACCAAAGAATGGAGGTGGTCAAAGAAAATACGATGTCGGATGAAATTCTCCGGATTAATCAGTGGCTTTTCAAGAGCGACAGGGGCTTCCGTTTCCGCGATTAGTTCAGTAAGCACTCCGACAATCGCCTTCGGGTCAAGCCCTTCCTTGAAAAACTTCTCCATAGGCAGGTAGGTAACCACATCCTTGATCTCTTCACCCAGCCTCACCCTGGCTATGGAGAATTCGAATTCTGGAATCTTCTTTCTTTTCCACGGCCACATGAACAACTCCATACCTGAACACTTGCCATAGTGTCGGATGTCAATCAGTATGGATCTTACCAATGTTCAGGGTAATAGCCAACTTCTGGAGCCTCCCCATTGGTAAAGACTCTCTGGTTGGGAGAGTTTGGGGCATG